>CAZYRQ010000035.1:0-12141 GCA_964649455.1 uncultured Lentisphaerales bacterium | reverse complement strand
CTGGCGTCGCCTTCCGCTTCGGCTGCGTCCCCGCCGATCTCCTGGTCGACGCCGCAGGCCGCCTCGCGGGCGTGCTCTTCACCAGCGTCTGCGGCCCCTTCGCGGTCACCGCGCGGCAGGTGCTCGACGCCACACCGTCCGCCCTCTGCGCGCGCCTCGCCGGCGTGCCCTTCACCCCCTGGCCTGCGGCGGGCACGGTTCGCTTCTCCCGCGTCGTCATCGGCGGCAACGGCAAGCCTGCCGCCAACCTCGGCGCGCCGGAGGCCGCCCCCGGTTCCCTGCTGACCGAGCCGCTCGGTGAAATCCGCGTCGAGCACAGAGGCCAGACCGTCGTATGCCAGGCCTTCCGCCACCACCTGTCGCTGCCGTTGCCGGCCTTCACGCCGGAGGCCGTGGCGGCGGCCGAGCAAATCCTGCGCGATCACACCTGGGATCCCCAGACCCACTGGAGCAGCGAGCGGGCCGACTGGATGCTCCCCGATGCGCTGGAGAACGGCGCGTGCCATGCCTGGACCGGCGCCGCGACCGTCGATCTCGCCGCCTTTCGGACGTCTTTTCCGGGCCTCTCCATCCTCGGCACCTGCGCCACGCTGCCGCGCGCCGACGCCGTCCATCTCGCCTCGGCGCCCGTCGCCATGGCCGTCGGCGAGCGCCTCGGCAAGGCCGTCGAAGCCGCCGAACGCGTCACCCCCGCCGATTGCCGCGCCCTGCAGATGGGCATCCGCGACCCGCTGCTCCACGAACCCCCGACCCATCCGCGCCCCCCCGCCGCCGCCTCCGACTGGATCGCCCACGACCCACCGGTGCTGCCGCAGTTCGGCACCTATGATGTCGTCGTGGCCGGGGGCGGCACGGGAGGCGCGCCCGCCGCGATCGCCGCCGCCCGCGCGGGCGCCCGCGTGCTGCTGCTCGAGTCGCTGCACGATCTCGGCGGCGTCGGCACCCTCGGCTGCATCGCGGTCTACTGGTACGGCAACCGGGACGGTTTCACGGAGGAAATCACGCGTGGCCTGCGCGAGCTGGGCGGCAACGATCCGGCGTTCCGTCCCGACCGCTGGAATGCCGTGCACAAGGGCGAGTGGTTGCGCCGCGAATTCCTGAAGGCCGGCGGCACGCTCTGGTTCGGCGCCCTGGTCTCCGGCGTCCAGAAGAGCGGCACGCGGCTCGGCGGCGTGATCGTCAACACCCCCTGGGGACGCGGCGTCGTCCGCGCGACGGTCGTGATCGACGCCACGGGCAATTCCGACGTCGCCGCCGCCGCGGGCGCCGCCTGCCTGACGGTCAGCGCCGCCGACCTCGCCATCCAGGGCAGCGGCCTGCCCTCGCGCCCCTTCGTCCCCGCCTACCACAACACCGACTACACCTTCATCGACGACAGCGACCTCCTCGACACCACGCGCGCCTTTGTCGTCGCGCACCGCCGGTTCCACCACGCCTTCGACCTCTCGCCGCTTCCCGGCACGCGCGAGCGCCGCCAGATCGTCGGCGACGCGACGGTCACGCCGCTGGATGTCTATGCCGGCCGGACCTGGTCCGACGCCATCTGCCTCAGCCGCAGCAATTTCGACAGCCACGGTTTCACCGTCCATCCGCTCTTCTTCGTACAGCCGCCCGACCATACCTGCCTCGACGCCTGGCTGCCGCTGCGCGCCCTGCTGCCCCGGGGGATCGCCGGCCTGCTGGCGACCGGCCTCTCGCTCAGCGGCCATCGCGACGTCATGCCGGTCTTCCGGATGCAGGCCGACGTCCAGAACCACGCCTACGCCGCCGGGCTGGCCGCCGTCATGGCTTTGGCCTGCAAGGGCGAGGTGCGCCGCATCGACGTCCGCGTCCTGCAGCGCCGCCTGGTCGCCGCCAAGCTCCTGCCGCAGACCGTGCTGCTGCACCGCGACCCGGCACCCGCGCCGCGCGCCGTCTTGAACAGCGCCGCCCGGGGCCCGCTGGCTATCCATGCCGAACTCGCGGCCCTGCTCACCGATCCCGAGGCCGCGCGACTCCTGCTGCGGCAGCGGTTCGCCTCCGAGGCCGACGCGGACGTACGCGGCCGCTGCGCGCGGCTGCTGGCCGTCATCGGCGACCATACCGGCGCCGAGTGGCTGACGCGCCTGCTGCGCGAGGCGCCCGGCTGGGACGAGGGCTGGAACTACCGCGGCATGGGCCAGTTCGGACGCAGCGTCAGCCCGCTCGACGAGATCATCCTGCTGCTGGCGCTGGCGCGGGTCGGCGAGGCCAAGGGCGCCGTGCTCGAGAAGATCGGCCAGCTCGGCCCCGATCCGGCGCTCTCCCATGTCCGCGCCGTCGCCATCTTCAGCGAAACCTTTCCCGATGCCGAGTTCGCCGCGGCACTGGAGCGCGTGCTCGAGACCCCCGGGATCTCCCACCATGCCTGGGTCGCGTTCGAGGACGAGCTGGCCGACATTCCCGCGAGCGCGACGGACAACACCACGCGCAACCGGAGCCTGCGCGAACTCTACCTGCTGCGCGCCCTCTGGCGCTGCGGCGACCCCCGTGGCGTGGCGGCGCCCCGGCTGGCGCGCTATGCCGCCGATCTCCGCGGCCATTTCGCCCGCCATGCCCGCCGCCTGCTCGACGCCCCCCGCGGCCGCCGCGCCCACGACGCCGCCACCGGAACCCTGAACGCGTGAGTGCGAAATCCGCCAACTGCCACCTGATCTGCGGCGAGGACGACTTCCAGGTCGCGCTGGAGGCGCGGGAGCTGATCGAGCGTCTAGTGCCCGCGGAGAACCGCATGTTCGGGCTCGAAATCATCGACGGGCGCGTCGACAATCGCGACGAGAGCCTGGCCTGCCTAGCCAAGTGCCAGGAGGCCCTGCTGATGGACGGGCTCTTCGGAAGCGAGAAACTGGTCTGGCTACGCGAGCCGTCCTTTCTGGCCAACGACCGCCTCGCGCGGCTGGAGGCCATCAAGGCTCCGCTGACCGCCCTGACCACCTTGATCAAGGCCGGTCTGCCGGAGGGCCAGCACCTGATGTTGACCACATCCCGGATCCACCGCGCCTCGGCCCTCTTCAAGGCCTTCGGCACCGCCGGCGAGGTTAAGGATTTTGGCAACAACCTCAAGGAGAGGGAGTGCAAACAACGCGCACAACAGTTTCTCGACCGCTGGCTACCGACCCTCGAACTCACGATGGACGAGCCGGTGCGCCAGCAGTTCCTGGCCCGCGCGGGATACGATTCGCGCCAGATCGCCGCCGAACTCGATAAACTGCGCTGCTACCGCGGCGCCGCCGGCAAGGTCGCGCCGGCAGATATCGAGGCCATCGTCTCCGGCGGCGGGGTCAATGAGATCTGGAACTTCATCGACGCCTTCGGCCGGCGGGATCTGGCGGATCTGCTCCGCCAACTGCGGCAGCTTCTGGCGCAGTCGGAACATCCGATCCGCCTGGCCAACTCGCTCGAGTCGCGGATCAACGACCTGCTGCCGATCCGCGAGGCGCTGGACCGCCAGTGGGCGATGCCGGACAGCTATGCCGGCCTGCGCTGGAATTCGCTGCCGACGGAGATCGACGCCTGGCTGACCGCGCGTGATCCGGATTTCCGCAAGATGCATGCCTTCCGCCTGAAGAACCTGGTCGCCCAGGCCGCGGGCTGGACCGTGCGCGAACTGCGCGTGGCGCGCCATCACCTCGTCCAGATGCGGGAAAAACTGGTCTCCTCGTCGCTGCCGCAGGAGTGGTTGCTGGAAGTCTGCCTGATCGAGGCCCTGGGTGGTACGCGCAAGGCCCGCCGTCCACGGGCGGCGGCCGGCTGAGGCGGCCGGCTGGTTGCCACACTAGGATTCGAACCTAGACAAGCAGTTCCAGAGACTGCTGTGCTACCATTACACCATGTGGCAGGTGTATCGAAACGGGTGCCACTATAGCGGGAAGCACGGCGCAAATCAACCCTTTTCGGGGTTCTTCAGTTCACCCGCAGAGGCATCAGCACGTAGAGGAAGGGCTGATCGCACTTGATGATGGCGGGACTGTGGCCGTTGCTCATCTCGATGAAAATCTCGTCCGATTCGAGGTTGCGCAGCGGATCGATGATGTATTCGGGGTTGAAGGTTACGGAAATTTCCTTGCCCGAGTATTTGACGGGAACCGTCTCGCGCGCTTCGCCCACCTCGATGTTCTGCCAGATGATCGACAGACAGTTGTCCGCGAAGGTGAGCCGGGCCGATACCGACTTCTCCGACCGCATCAGGGAGACGCGGCGTAGGGCATTCATCAGTTCCTCGCGCGCGACCACGACCCGCTCGTCGCAGCCGGAGGGAATGACCTGCCGATAGTTGGGATAGATGTTGTCGATGAGCTTGGTGCTCAGGGTGGTGTCGCCTGCCTCGAAAACCGCCTGGCCCTTCTGCATGAAGATCCGTACATCCCCCTCGTCGCCCAGGATGTGGATCAGTTCCGCGGCGCTCTTGCTCGGCAGGACGAAATCGCCTTCCGATTCCGCCGGAAACTCGATCTCGCGCTCGATCATCGCCAGCCGCCGCCCGTCCGTCGCCACCAGCGTCAGCTTGCCCTCCTTGAACGACATCAGGATGCCCGTCAGCACGCGGCGCGTTTCGTCCGTCGACACGGCATACGCCGTCTTGCGCAGCATCTCGCGCAGCACCTGCGCCTCGATGCGGTAGCAGACCGTGCCATCCTCGCTCGGCACCGGCGGAAAATCGCGCTGCGGCAGACCGATGATCTTGAAGAACGAGGTTCCGCACTGCATCGTCGCTACATCCTCGTCGCTGACCTCGATCTCTATGTTCGGTTCCGGTAGTTCGCGCACTATTCCGACCAGCCGCCGCACGGGCAGCGTGGTGCTGCCCTCCGTCGCCACGGCGGCCTCGACCCGGCAACGGACGCTGATGTCGAGATCCGTGGTGGTCACCTGCAGATGACCGCCCTCGGCGCGGAGCATCGCGTTGGAAAGAATCTGGAGCGTGCTGCGCGTGCCGACCACGTTCTGCACCTTCATCAGCGCGTCTAGTAACGTGGTCCGCGAAATGGTGAACTTCATCATGCTCTCCTCACTCCGGTTCTGGCCGGAAACGCTTTGCCTGCTATTATAAAGAGTATTCTAAAAAAAGAAACCAGTATCTATTAGAGCCTGTCAATATCGGCAACAAGTTTCCAAACGTGGGGATTAATAAAGGAATTTGATTCATTTAGACCTTTCAACAAGCTTGTGCATAAGCGTGAACAAGGACGGAGTTGTTGTACGGCGGCGACCGCGGGTGTTAATAATAGAGAGCGTAATGACAGGGTATTCACAGGATGGGGAGGGGGTTGTTGACAGGCTGAAAACGGTCAAATCTGGAGGGCGACGGGGTCATGGCCCAGTTTTCTGACGCAGGTGCGGATGTTCTGGCGCAGGGTGTCGTCGACCGACATGCGGTTCTGAATGGCCTTGCAGGCATGCAGGACCGTGCCGTGGGTCTTGCCGAACGAATCGGCGATCTCGGGCAGGGAGGCGCGCGTCAGGCGGCGGCAGAGATACATGGCGATCTGCCGTGGCATGGCCACGGAACGCGGCCGGCGCTTGCTGGAGAGGTCGGTAACACGGACATCGAAGAAGTCGGCGACTGTTTTGTGGATGTCGTCGAAGGTGAGATCCTCCTGCCGCTCCTTGTCGAGCAGATCCCGCAGCAGATAGCGGAGGGAATCCAGCGTCAGGGGCTCGCTGGTCAGGGAACTGTAGGAGATTGCGCGCACCATGGCCCCCTCGAGCGCCCGAACATTGGACTGGACGTTCTCGGCGATGAAGGTCTGCAGCTCGTTGGCGAGCGGTTTTTCAAGATGCGCCTGCTTGTAGCGCAGGATCGCCAAGCGCGTCTCGAAATCGGGACACTCCAGTTCGGTGACGAGCCCCCACTCGAAGCGCGAGACCAGGCGCTTTTCCAGACCGGAAATTTCGCTGGCGGGCCGGTCGGAGGTCATGATGATCTGCTTGCGCGACTCGAAGAGCGCGTTGAAGGTATGGAAAAACTCCTCCTGCAGGCTTGCCTTGCCGGCCAGGAAGTGGATGTCGTCGATCAGCATGACGTCCACATTGCGGTATTTCGTGCGGAAATCGACGGTGCTGCGGTTCTGCAGCGCGGTGACATACTCGTTCAGCAGGGCCTCGCTGGAGACGTAGGCCACGGTCATGCCGGGGGTTTCCAACACGCGGGTGCCGACCGCCTGAATCAGATGGGTCTTGCCGAGGCCGGTCTGTCCGTAGATGAAGAGAGGGTTGTAGGCGCGTCCCGGCGCCTGGGCGACGGCCAGCGCGGCCGCATGGGCGAAGCTGTTGGAGGGCCCGATCACGAACTCGTCGAAGGTGTACTTCGGATTCATGACCCCGATGGACTGCGATTTGCGGGTGAGGTCGCCCTTCGTCCTCTTCGTGCGCCCCGCCGGCCTGGCCGGTGGCACGGGCAGCGGCGCCGGATCCGAACTCTGGATGCTGAACTTGACCTCGATGGACTTCTCGGGATCGGCGAACTTCATCGCCTGCCGGATCAGGGGAAGATAGTTCTCCGTGATCCACATCTGGTGGAAGTCGTTCTCGACTCCCAGCATCAGGGTGTCGGCCTCGAGACCTACAGGCTTGAGGATATCGATCCAACGGGAATACGTGTCCTCGTTCAAGACCGTCTTCAACTGACCGCACGCGCGGTTCCAGAGTGTAAAAGCGTCCATAACTCACATCACGATTAAGAAGATATCACACCGCTCGGGCATGCATCGGCGGGGCTTCCGGCAGCGGGGAACCGGCTCGGATCTGGAGCCCCGCGGGGATGAAGGTCACATATCCCGACGGCCCCGACAAGCGAAAAGAATCACAAGCATATGCACAGGTTGTTGACAGGCGCAAAACCGGTCGTAAATGATTGGAAACTAGCGTCTAACGCAGGCCTCCGCACGGGCGCGGGCGCGCCGTTCTCTGCGGTTGCCGACATCCCCGCCGCGCCGTTCCGCGGTGGCGGGGCGCAGTGACCGCCGCATGCGGGACAATAATAGCGCGCTCCGCGACGTTATACAACAGTGTCGGTACGCCTGTGCCCGGTGGGTGCGGGAGTTTTTTTCAACCTGATGATGGGAGAAGCAAAATGAAGCAGATCGTGGCCACTACGGCGGCCGTGGCACTGGGTGTGCTGCTGGCGGGACAGGGTTATGCACAGGAGATTCCGCCCAACGGCCCCTTCGGGGGCGGTCAGGGCGCGGCGACACGCGAACGGCGCGAGCGCCAGCCGGGCGAGCGCCAGCCGGGCGAGCGCGGCGGTTTCAGCCGCGGCGGCGCCGGCATGCAGAACGAGATGCTCTTCCGCATGCTCCAGGATCCACAGGTCGTCAAGGATCTCGGACTCTCCGACGAGAAGTCCGCCGCCCTCAAGGAGGCCTTCCGGAAAGTGCAGGAGAAGCAGATCGATCTCCAGGCCGCGCTCGACAAGCTCAACCTGCAGCAGACCGGCCAGATCGCGGGATTGCTGGGCGACCGCGGCAAGACGGCCGACGAGGCGCTCAAGCTCGTCGAGGAGATGGGCAAGATCAACACTGAACTCTCCAAGCTGGCCATCGAGCGCATCCTGTCCGTCCGCGAGCACTTGACCGACGATCAGATCAAGAAGGCGCGCGAGGTCGGCGAGGCGCGCATGACGCGCATGCGCGAGAACTTCCGGAATCGCCAAGGCGGCGAGGGCGGCCAGGGCGGCCGCGAAGGCCGCCGCGAAGGCGACCGGCCCCGCGAAGGTGGCCGCGAAGGTGGCCGCGAAGGTGGCCGCGAGGGTGGACGTGCGCGCGAAGGTGGCGATCGGCCTGACCGGGCGCGTGATTGAGGCTTCCGGCGCCCGGCCAACGACCCCGCGCAACGACCATCAACCCCAGGCAACCCCCTGCGCAACGCCTGGGGACGATGGGGACGATGGGGACGATGGGGGCGATGGTCGTTGGCCGGGGTTGGCAAAAGACACCATGCAGACACCACACCTATCGGCCGGCCAGTTGGCCGGCATGATCGACCACACGTTCCTGAAGGCCTCGGGCACGGCGGATGACATCGAGCGGCTCTGCCGGGAAGCGATGGAATACCGGTTCGTGGCGGTCATGGTGCATCCCTGCGAGGTCGTGCGCTGCGTGCGTCTGCTGGCCGGCACGCCCGTGCGCGTCGGTACCGTGGCGGGCTTTCCGCTGGGCCAGAACACCCCGGCCGTCAAGCTCCATGAGATCCGCGACTGTCTGGACAACGGCGCGCAGGAGGTCGACCTCGTCATGAACGTGCGCGCCCTGCAGGCCGGGGAGGCGGCGTTTGTCCGCGCTGAGATGTCCGCGCTCGCCACGGCGTGCCGCGAGGCGGGGGCCGTCAGCAAGATCATCCTCGAGACCTGCTACCTGACCGACGACCAGAAGCAACTCGCCTGCCGGCTGGCCGTCGAGGCGGAGGTCGATTTCGTCAAGACCTCGACCGGCTTCGGTCCGGGCGGCGCGACGGCGGCGGATGTCCGGCTCATGGCCGGGGCCGTGGCAAGCCGGGCGAAGGTCAAGGCAGCCGGGGGCATCCGGACGCTGGCCGATGCCCTGGCGATGGTGGCGGCGGGCGCCTCGCGTCTCGGCTGCTCGTCCAGCGTGGCGATCATTCAAGCACTTTGAGGTAGGTCGCCTTGCCGTCGCCCGGCGCGTAGAAGTCGTCCAGCAGGCTCGCCAGCCGGTAGCCCGTGCGCTCGTAGAAGGCCCGCGTGCTGGCGTATTGCGGGCGGTTCGAGGTCTCGGCGTAGAGCCGCGTGCCGCCCCGCTGCCGGATGATCGTCTCGCAGCGCCGCGAGAGTTCCCGCCCGAGGCCGCCCTTCTGGAAGGCGGGACAGACCGCGATCCAATAGAGATCGTAGCTCGAGGCGGTGCAGGGCGTGGGGCCGAAGCAGGCATAGCCCGCCAGCCGCCCCGCCGCGTCCTCCGCCAGCAGGAAGAGGTAGCCCGAGGCCTCGCCGAGCCGCAGCCTTTCGGTCGCCAGCTCCTCCGCGACCGCCACTTCGTCCGCGTGGAAGAAGCCCGTCGCCGTCACCAGCTCGCGGATCCGGCGGGGATCGTCGGTCGCGATTGATTCGCGGAACACGAGGTTGTTTACCGCAGAGGCGCCGTCAACGCCGGGCAAGGTGGCGCAGGCATTTCTGCCTGTGCGCACCAGGCCGTCGCTACTGCCGGGGTTGGCCGGGGTTGACCGGGGTTGAGCGGGGTTGAGCGGCGCCGCAGCTTCGACCAGGGTCAGGATCGCCTGCGCGTAGGGGATGCGGGCTTCGCGCAGGGCCGCCGCGAAGCCCGCATCGGGCGCGAGGCAGGGGTTGGCGTTCACCTCCAGGATCCAGGGCCGGCCCGCGGCGTCGACGCGGAAATCGACCCGCGCCGCGCCGCCGAGGCCGAAGAGCCGCCAGCAGGCGCGGGCGAGCTCGCGCAGGTGGCCGGCCAGGGAGGCGTCGGCCGCCGGCAGCGCGAAAGTCCGCGGCGTATGGGTGTAGGCGAAGGAAGCCGTGTCCCACTTGGCCTCGTAGTCGAGGATGCGCGGCTTATCCGGCGGAAAATCGACAAAGAGGATCTCGGCGGGCGGCAGGATTTCGGGCTCGGCGCCGACCCGACCGAGGAGGGCGACATTGAACTCGCGCCCCTCGATGTAGCGCTCGGCATACCAGGCGTCCGTCCGGCTGCCCGCAAGCTCCGCCAGGCGCCGCGCCGCCTGCGCACGCGGGATGCCGCGCAGGAGGTTGTCGCCCGCGAGTCCGGCCGAGGCGTGTTCCCAGACCGGTTTCAGAATCCAATCCCCGTCGGTGTCCGAGGGATGCAACGGGAGTTTGCGCGGTTCCGCAGAGTCCGCGCGGCCATCTTCTCTGCGCCTCTGCGTCTCTGCGGTAAATTCCCCAGCCTCGATCCAGTCGGGCGTCGGCAGGCCGCCCTGGCGCAGGCGCTGCTTGGCCAGCAGCTTGTGGGTGGTGACCAGCAGCGCGTCGGCCGGGTTGCCGGTGCAGGGAATGCCGAGCTGTTCCAGCAGCGCCGGCACCATTGGCAGCAGGCGGTCGGTGCCCCCAAGCGACTCGACGAGGTTGAAGACCAGCGCGGGGGCTTCGCGCCGCAGGGCGGCCGTCAGGGCTTCGAGATCGAGGGAGACCGGCAGCGTCACAATCTCGTGTTCCGCTCCCTGCAGCGCCCCGCGCACGGCGGCCGCCTGGTCGAGCACATCGCGCTCGTCCTCGCGGGCGCCGGGGGGCACGGCCTGGTGCAGGATGGCAATCTTCATGGCAGGGGCGGCATCCACGCCGCGGGCAGGTGGCCGATGACGGCCGCGACGACCTCGTCGACCGGCAGCCGCGTGCTGTCGATGATCCGCGCGCCGTCCGCCACCCGCAGCGGCGCCACGGCGCGTGAACTGTCGATGCGGTCGCGGTTCAGCAGCGACGCCATGACGGCCTGCCGGTCCTGCCGCGCCAGCCCCTTGGCCTCCTCCTCCAGATGGCGCCGGCGGGCGCGCTCTTCCGGCGCGGCGTCGAGGTAGAAGCGGGCCGGCGAATCGGGGAAGACCACCGAACCGATGTCGCGTCCCTCGACCACCAGATCGCCGAGCCGCCGCAGGCTGCGGAGCCACGCCGTGACCCGCGCGCGCACTTCCGGCACCTTGGAGACGGGGCTCACGGCGGCATTGATCTCGGCCGTGCGGATGGCGTCGCCCGGCTCGGTGCCCTCCACCGCGAAGCGGACGGTGCCGGCGGTGGCCCTCATCTCCACTTCCAGCGTTCCGGCGAAGGCGGCCACGGCGGCGGGATCGTGGGGGTCGATGCCCTTCAGCAAGGCCTGCCAGGTGATGATGCGGTAGAGCGCGCCGGAATCGACATGCAGGAAGCCGAGCCGTTGGCCGATCGCGCGCGCGACGGTCGACTTGCCCGCGCCAGAGGGGCCGTCAATGGCAATCACCCGGTTCATTATCGCTCTCCGTGTTCCGTTTACAGAAGGCACTAGTGTGCCACGTTGCCCCCCGGGCCGCAAGCGCGGCAATACTTCCCCAGCCATTCTCAATTTGGCCTCTTTTCAGACGCCGGACGACACGGAGGACGACACGGAGGTCGTCCCTCCATCATTGAAAACAAAGGCCATTTTAAGGAACTGGAGGGTCGGGCTCCGTCCCGACCGGATGAAGGTTACCATAGGACGTTTAACGCTCAACGCGAAACGTACCGAGCGTGTTATTGAAAACAAAGGCCATTTTAAGGAACTGGAGGGTCGGGCTCCGTCCCGACCGGATGAAGGTTACCATAGGACGTTTAACGCTCAACGCGAAACGTACCGAGCGTGTTTACGCCGCGTCCACTCCAGTCGCACCACGCGAGGTTGTTCGCGAGGCGGATCGCGTAGTCCGCCCGGAGGCGCAGGGGTTCCCGTGCATCCGGCATCCAGAGGGCGAGGGTCCATTCACCTGCTGGCAGGCCGTCGGGCAGGACGGCGTTGACCGCGATGCGGTGCTTGAGCGGCGTGAAGGTCGGATCGCCCGGTTGGTAGGGCTGGAGCGTCTGGGCGTTGACGCCGGCCGGAATCTCGACAATCTCCCCGCTGCCGTGGCCGAGCACGAAAAAGAGTTCCCGCGGATTGACCGGCGCGGCGAACCCGCGGTTGACCAGGGTCAGCTCGATCCGCAGCCGGCCGCCGGGCGTGACGGTGTTGTCGAAACAGGCCTGCTGCGCCTCCAGACGGTAGCCGAGGTGGTCGCGGATATACTCGAAGGCGGTGCGCTCCGCGCCTTCGAAATAGTCCGGGGAGTATGGGAGGTGTTCGGCGTCGAGTCCCGCCGCCGTGACCGGCGTCTCCTTCCAGGCGTCGATCACGCCGTAGACCGGTTTCTCCAGCCCCGAGAAGCCGTGCACGTAGCTGAAGGTCGAATAGTGGTGCAGGCGGAGGCGCGCGATGGCCTTGGCCGCAGCGCTGTAGGTCAGGTCGAGCCCGTGGTAGGGCCGCAGATTGGCCGGATCCGACGGCGGAACCTGGCTCGACCAGAACAGCTCTCCGTCGACGGGCAGGAAGGGCGCCTCGCGCACGAGGTAGTCGAATTCCCAGTTGCCCGGCGCCGCGAAGTGCGGCGGATCGGGGAAGGTGCCGCCGTCGCTGGCGTTGGCGAGGGTGCCGTCGTTGA
>CAZYRQ010000034.1:0-12176 GCA_964649455.1 uncultured Lentisphaerales bacterium | reverse complement strand
GTCGCCACCAGCAAGCGCGCCGCCGTCAAGATCTGGCGCAGCCACGCGCCGGTCGGCGGCACGCTGATCGTCTCCGCTATGATCACCGATTCCAAGGGCAAGGTCAAAGAGACCTTTGCCTTCGCCGTCGGAAAGCCCAGCCTCGCCTCGCGCACGGTCTTCGATGATGCCGAGGGGGACGCGGTCACCAACGCGGTCGCGCCGACTGCCGCCCCCGCGGAAACCGAGCCGCAGGCGGGGGGGTCCGCCCCCGCCCCGGAAACCGGCACGGTCGAGGATCTCTTCTGACCCTTACGGAAAGCCACCCGCGCGCCCGCCCTTCCGCGCGCCAGGCACCCATCCACAGCCCCAACCCGAGGTCTCCGTCGTGTTCATCTACCATTTCAACCGTCTGATTCACAACCGCGTGCTCTGGATCGTCTTCGCCGTGATCGTGGCGTTCGCCTTCCTCTCGGTCGACTCCTGCTCGTCCAGCCTCACCACCCGCGAACGCACGGTCGGCACGCTCGGCGGCAAGCGCGTCGATGCCGCGCGTTTCGCCTTCGCCGAACGCTTCGTCGGCGGCGGCCGCAACCGCGCGGCGGACGTGCCCCCCGCCCTCGTCGAGACCCAGACCTGGCGGCACCTGGCCGCCCTGCGCACCGCCGCGTCGCTCGGCCTCTCCAGCGCCCCGGAGGAGATCCGCCAGGCCATCCGCGAAGTGCCCGCCTTCTCCAACGGCGGCCAGTTCGACGCCCGCGTCTACCGCGAGCGGGTCGCCCAGGCGCTCGGTGTCACGCCCGCCACCTACGAGCAGTTAATGGCCGACCAGATCGTCCTCGGCAAGCTCGGCCAGTCGGTCGGCGCCGCCGTCCTGGTCGCCCCCATGGAACTGGAGGACGAGGTCGCCGCCTGGACCGACCAGTTCACCATCCAGTGCGCGACGCTCAGCAACCACGTTGCGGACGCCGCCATGGAACTCGACGATGAGACCCTGCGGCGCTTCTACCACGAACACCGCGACACCTTCGCCCTGCCCGACCGCGTCGGCGTCCACTACGCCGCCATGCCCGTCACCAACTTCAGCGCCGGCATCACCCTCCACGAGGAGGAGATCGCGGACTACTACGAGGGCAACCTCTCGCGCTACACGCGCCCCTCCACCAACGACACGACCGTGACCCGGACGCTGGAGGAGGTCAGGAGCGAGATCGTGGCCGAGTTGACGCTCGATGAGGCCCGCTTCGCCGCCTCTACCAATGTCGCCGCCTTCATGGCCTCGCTGGGCCTGGAAGACTTCAAGACGTTCGCCTGGCGCGCGCAGGCCCGCCGGATGGAGATCGCCAGCACCCCGCTCTTCGCCGAGGACGGCTTCGTCCCCGGGATCGAGCCCGAAGCCCAGGAGGAGTTCCGCAACACGGCCTTCGACCTCGACCCCCTGCGTCTCGACGCCCGCTACGCGGTGGTCTCCGGCAAGGAGCAAGTCTACTTGCTCATGGCCTGGACCAACACCCCCGCCTACACACCCGCCTTCGAGGACGTGGTCGACCAGGTGCGCCCCCTCGCCCTCGCCCAGGCCCGCGACAAGGCCTTCAAGAGCGCGTGCGGCGACGCGCGCGCCCGCCTGGCGGAGGCGCTAGCGCAGGGCCAGACCTTCGATGCCGCCGCCGCCGCGCAGGCGCTCAACGTCAGCACCGGCTACACCTTCGCCGTCCAGTCGGCCGGCCGAACCGACTTCCCGGATGCCCAGGCGGTGATCCCCGTGGTCATGCGCCTCCGCAAGGGCGGTCTCTCCGAGCCGATACCCGTCTTCCGCGGCGCCCTGCTGGCCTACGTCGTCGACCGCCAGCCCGGCGATGCGCTCGCCGCCGAAATGGTCCGGCCCCAGGTGCGCGAGGCTCTGGCCCGCCGCCGCGAGCAGGCGGTCGTCGAGGACTGGATGCAGTGGAACCTCGAGGACGTCGGCTTCACCTCCGCGCAGGCCCCCGTACCTGTGGCGGTTGATGACGACGAAGAAGATTTCGAAGAGTAGGGTTCGGGGTTCAGTAGCTTAACCTGAACCCGCACTTTGTCGCGAGCTTTGTCGCCTTTGTCAAAAGCGAAAGAGTAAGCGGGTGGAGTAAGCGTGCCGTTTGAGAGCGGGTTTAAGTGCGGGATTTAAGTGGGCGCTTCGCACTTGCTCTTGAGCGGCGCTTGCATGACACTGACGGACGACACGGAGGTCGTCCCTCCAGCAAGGTGGTTCGGTACAGGCGGCAGCCTAAACTTTAGAACTCCCGCACTTTAGAACTCCCGTCTCCCGTCTCCCGTCTCCCGTCTCCCGTCTCCCGTCTCCCGCTCCTGCCTACTGCAGCTGCCTACTGCCCACTGACATCTACCACTCGGCCTCGACGAACCCTGCGGCATTCGTCGCGCCTGCGCCGAGCAGGAGCGCCCGGCGCCACGCCAGCCGGACATCCGCCTTCTCCGCCGGCACCTCATCCAGCAGCGCGGCCACCCGCCCATCCGGTCCGAGCAGAACCTGGAAGCGCACGCGGCCCACACCGGCGGTGAGGCCGCCGGGCTCCGTAAAGCGGAATCCGGCCGCCTGCAGGGCCGGCGACAGCCGCACGATCCTGTCCCGGACGGTCGGCACGACCGGCAGCGGATCGAGCGGCGGCCCCTCCACCAGCGGCGGCGCCACCGGCTTCCCCGCGCGCGCCAATGGCAGCGCGGGCGGAAAAACCGCCAGTTCGGCGTAGGCCGGCGGCGCCGGGGGTGGCGGCGGCGGCATCGCCGGCAGCAGGGAGAAGGCCGGTTCCGCGCCGCCCCCGTTCCGCCCCTGATGTGCCAGTCCGTCCGGCCGGTGCAGCAGGGGATTGCCGGAGAGCTCGACGATGACAAAGGCCGCCCCGGGCTCCGGCAGCCGTGCCGGCACGCGCGCCCGGTAGGTGCCCGCCGGCCAGCAGAGCCAGAGGCCCGCCAGCAGCAGGAGCACCACGGCCACGGCCCATTCGCCGAGCCGCTCCCGGCGGAGCCGGTAGCCCGCAGGCGCCGTCCGCGGATCCGTCGGCCCATGCGTCCGAACCGCTGTCCGCCGCGTCTTCATTCGGGCTTGAGGGCCGCGTTGACCCGCTGGATGCCGGCCGACCGGGCCAGATTGACCAACGCCATGACATCCCCGTGCGGCACCCGCCGGTCGGCCAGCAGCAGGAGCTGCCGCCCGTCCGGACGCGCCGCCGCGCGCGCCAGCTCGTCACGCAGCTGCGCGTCCTGGTCCGGCAGGCCGATCTGGTAGCGGACATCGTCGAAGAAGACCAGCGTCTCCTCGCCCTGCGTCCGCGCCGCGCGGAGCATCACCAGCGTCAGGCCCCGCTGGAGTCCCTCGCGGAAGGGGGCGCGGGGCAGCTCGAAGACCACGCCCGGCTGCAGCGTCAGCCGACCCGACAGCGCGAGGAAGAGGGCCAGCACCACCGCGAAATTGATCCAGGGCACGATCTGCAGGAAGCCGTTCACGAGACGGCTGCGCGTCCGGAAGCGCGCCCGCAGCCCGCCCGTTTTCCAGGATCGCCAGTCGTTGGTACGCCTGAACATGACCTCACCCGCCCTGCGGCCGATCCGGGCGCCCCCCGGACACCGTCCGCCGCCCCATGAAGGAGAGGATGTCGCTGCCGGCCTGTTCCATGTCGAGCACGATGCGGTCGATGCGGATCGCCAGCAGATTGAACATCGCGTGGGCGGGCACCGCCACCATCAGGCCCGCGATGGAGGCGACCAGGGCGCGGACCAGCCCGCCCGTCACGTCGACCGACTGCACGAGCGGCGCCTGGCTGCGCAGGATCAGAACCGTCTCGAGCACGCCGAGCAGGCTGCCCAGCAGCCCCAGCAGCGGGGCGATCTGGACGATGGTCGCCAGCACGCCGAGCCGCCGCTCCATGCGCGAGATCTCCGCATGTCCGGCGTTGTCGAGCACCTGCCGCAGCACCTCGCGCGGCTCGTCGCGGTTCGTGATCGCCATGCGCATCAGGTGGGCCACCGGCCCCGGCGCCTCGTCGCAGAGCGCCTGGGCCTCGCGCACGTTGCCCTTGGCGAGGATGTTGAAGACCCCCTCCAGAAAGTCCGCGTAGTGGATGCGCGCCCGCCGCAGGTGCAGCAGGCGCTCGAGAAAGACGGCCACGGAGGCGAGGCCGGTGAAGACGATCACCCAGAAGACCGGCCCCCCCTCGTGCCACAGGTCAAGATGCGTCATGGTTGTTTCTCCCCGCCCCCCTCGGTCCACCGGGCCGGCTGCCAGCGCCAGCGTGCATCGCCCTCGATGCGCTCCAGGATCGTCTGCGCCTCTGCGGCGCCGGGCACCCGGCTGCCGATCAGCCGCTGCAGTACCCGGACGGCGGCCTCGGGGCGCCCCTGCGCCTCCATCACGGCCGCCGCCTGCATGGCCGCGCGCGCGAACCACACCTGCGCTTCGGTGTCCAGCTTCATCCCCGCATGCTGGTCGCGCAGAAAACGCAGCATGACCTGGTCGTAGTAGTGGTCGAGCGCCTCGTCGACCCGGCCCATCTTCTCGAGGCAGCGCCCGCGCTTGAAGGCCGCCTGCAACCGGGCCGCCGTATCCGCATCCGGTCGCGCCAGCACCACGGCGTAGGCCCTGAGCGCCTCGTCGTAACGGTTCGTCGTGCTGGAGCCGAGGGCCAGCAGACTGTCGCCCTTACGCAGCCAGGCCGGTGTGACCCAGACACTCTCGGGATAGCGGTTGACGATCTCGTCGAAGACCAGGACGGCCTCCTCGAAGCGCGCCATTTCGCAGAGCGCATCCGCCTGCAGGTACCGCGCCTCGGCCAGATGGCCGCTCTCCGGGTAGTCGCGCGGCAGCCGCGCGAGCAGTTCGATTCCCGCCGGGAACTCGGCGCGCCGCACGGCCGCGCGCGCCGCCAGCACCAGCGCCGCGTCTGCGAGGGCGTGCCGCGGCCAGCGCTCGGCAAAGGCGGCAAATTGCCGCTGCGCCTCCTCGTAGGCCTTGCGGTTGTAGGCGTACTGCGCCAGCCAGAGCTCCGCCTCGGGCAGCCGCGGCGACGCCGCATGGAGGGCGGGATACGCCGCGCCCAGCCGGGCGGCCTCCTCGTCCCGGCCGGCGCCGTAGAGGGCGAGCATCTGCAGGTAGGCGGCCTCGTCCGCCAGCGACGGGGCGATCTCGCGGACGCGGGCCAGATCCGCCACGGCGGCCTCGAACTGGTAGCTGCGGTAGTGCGTGCGCCCCCGACCCAGCAGCGCCGCGGCGCGCGGTACATCGTTGGTGGACTCCTCGATGACCTGGGTGTAGGTGCGCAGCGCGTCGCCCACGGCCTCGCGCCGTTCGTAGAGCAGCGCGAGCCGCAGCCGGGACTCGCCGGCGACGCTACCGGCGCCGGAAGCCGCCAGCCGCGCGAAGGCCGCCTCGGCCGCCTCGGCCCGCCCCAGGCGCTCGAGGGCGTCGGCGGCCATGAAGGCGGCCGGCGCCGTCCGCGCGGGAACCCCCATGCCGGCGACCTGCGTGTAGAGGCCGGCGGCCTGCTCGTAGCGGCCGTCCGCATGGCAGGCGTCGGCGGCCTTGAGCAGGCATGCGGCCTGGTCGACGGGATTGGTCGTGGCCTGCGCCGCCTTCAGGAAGGTCGTGGCCGACTCGCCGGGATTCCCCAGACGCAGCAGCGCCAGCGCCAGCCCCCGCAGGGCCGGGGAAACCTGGTCGGCCTCGCCGTAGGTCTCCAGGTAGTTCCGGTACTCCGCAACCGCTTGCGTGTTGGAGCCCGCCGCCAGCCAGCCATCCGCGAGGGCCTTCTGCGCGGCGGCGGCGCCGGGCCCGCCCGGCTGCTCGCGGATGCAGCGCTTCAGCAGCTCGGCCCCCTCGGGCACCAGACCGGGAAAGGCGACGAGGAGACGTCCGTAGCGCAGCGCCAGCCGCCAGGCGTGGCGCGGCGGGAGGTCCCCCCGCTCCAGCGCCTGGAACCCCGCCTGCCGCACGGCATTCGTCTGGCCCCGGGCCGCCGCGAGGTCGGCCAGCTCGATCCACGCCTCGGCGCGGCTGTCGGGCGGCGCGGCGGGATCGTTCGCCAGAAGGCCGAGCAGACGCTCCGCCTCGGCCTCGCGCCCGCCGGCCCGCAGAAGCTGCGCCTGCAGCAGGCTGCCCAGCGACACGGCCGGCAGGGGCAGGTTGGTCACGGCCAGCTCCGCCTGCCGCCGCAGCAGCGCCTCGGCGGCGGCGGCATCCCCCGCGTCCAGCTCTGCCTGGGCCCATTCGAGCAGATTCTCGGCCTTGACCAGCCGGTTGGTCGCCAACCGATCCACCTGCGCGAACGTCGCACGCGCCCCGGACACGTCGCCCACGGCCATCTGCGCCCGCGCCGCGAGGCGTCGCAGACCGGTGGCGTAGGGTTCGCGCAACGTGTCGCCCGGCAGGTCGCGCACGTGCTTCAGAAGCTCCTGCCCGCGTCCCAGGTCGAGCAGGGCGCGCGCCTTCCAGAAGTCGAAGACCCCGTCGGCACGCCCGGCCGCGACGATCTCCGGATGGCCGGACAGGATGTGCAGCAGATCCGCGGGGCGCCCCTGCTGGGCCAGCGCCTGGCAGAGCCAGGCCAACGCCGGCACCGACTCCTCCGGCGGCCGCGCGCGGTTCTGGACAAGGTAGCGCGTCAGGTGGCGCTCCGCCACGTCGTAGAGGCCGTCCGCCAGCGCCGTCTGCGCCGTCGCCAGTTCATCCGCCGGCGCGGCCGCCGCGCCAAGGGCCAGCCCGGCCAGCATCGCCGCGCACCAGCCGCGCCATCCCGCGCCTGCGCGGGCGACGCCTGGCTTCCCGGCGGCCTGTCTGTCCCTGCTGACGCTCATTTTCAAGCCCAATACTATCCGTTAATCGTCCGCTTTCCGCAACCAAAATCCCCCATCCCGGCCAAGAACCGCCCCGTGTGCGAGGCCGGACAGGCGGCCACCTCTTCGGGTGTGCCCGCGACGACCAGGCCGCCCCCCGCGTCGCCCCCCTCGGGGCCGAGATCCACGATGTAGTCGGCGCACCGGATGATGTCGAGGTTGTGCTCGATGACCAGCACGCTGTTGCCCGCGTCGCGCAGGCGCAGCAGGACGTCGAGCAGCTTGTGCACGTCGGCGAAGTGCAGGCCCGTCGTCGGCTCGTCCAGCAGGTAGAGCGTGTGGCCCGTGGCCGGCCGGCTCAGCTCGGCCGCCAGCTTGATGCGCTGCGCCTCGCCCCCCGAGAGCGTCGTCGCCGCCTGCCCGAGCTGCACGTACCCGAGGCCCACTTCGGAGAGGGTGCGCAGCTTGGCGGCGATCCGGTTGACCGGCTTGAAGACCTCCAGCGCCTCGTCCACGGTCATCGACAGCACCTCGGCGATGGTGCGCCCGGCGTACTGCACCTGCAGCGTCTCGCGGTTGTAGCGCAGCCCGCCGCACTGCTCGCAGGTGACGTAGACGTCGGGCAGGAAGTGCATCTCCATGCGCAGCGAGCCGTCGCCCTTGCAGGTCTCGCAGCGCCCGCCCTTGACGTTGAAGCTGAAGCGCCCGGGCCCGTAGCCGCGCATCTTGGCGGCCGGGGTCATGGCGAAGAGGCTGCGGATCGGCGTGAAGGCGTCGGTGTAGGTCGCGGGGTTGCTGCGCGGTGTCCGCCCGATCGGGCTCTGGTCGATCTCGATCACCTTGTCCAGGTGCTCGATGCCGGTCATCTTCCGGAAGGCGCCCGGCAGCTCCTTGGCGCCGTGGAAGTGCCGCGCGAGATGCTTGCGCAGGATCTCGTCGACCAGCGTGCTCTTGCCCGAGCCGGAGACGCCGGTCACGCAGACGAGGCAGCCCAGCGGAAACGCGACACTGATGTTGCGCAGGTTGTTGGCGCGCGCCCCCTCGACCCGCAGCCAGTGCGGCCCCGGCTTGACGCGTCCCGCGGCCGCGCCGATGCGCCGCCGGCCGGTCATGTAGTCGGCCGTGAGCGAGCCGGCGCGGGCGAGCAGCCCCGCGCCATCGCCCTCGTAGACCACCTCGCCGCCGTGGCGCCCGGCGCCGGGGCCGAGGTCGATGATGTGGTCGGCCGTGCGGATCATCGTCTCGTCGTGCTCGACGACGACGACCGTGTTGCCGCGCGCCTGCAGCTGGCGCAGCATGGCGATCAGCCGCGCGTTGTCGCGCGGGTGCAGGCCGATCGTCGGCTCGTCGAGCACGTAGAGCACGCCCACGAGCCCCGAGCCGATCTGCGTGGCGAGGCGGATGCGCTGCATCTCGCCGCCCGAGAGGGTGGCGCTCTCGCGGTCGAGGGTCAGGTAGTCGAGCCCCACGTCGGCGAGGAACTGGAGCCGGCGGCGGATCTCCTTGAGCACCTCGCCGGCCACCTGCCGTTCGGTCTTGTCCAGCGCCAGCTTCTCGAAGAAGGCGGCGGCGGCGCGGATCGTCCGGCCCATGACGTCGACGATCGACGCGCCGCCCACGGTGGC
Organism: uncultured Lentisphaerales bacterium; assembly: GCA_964649455.1. Classification (GTDB taxonomy): domain Bacteria; phylum Verrucomicrobiota; class Kiritimatiellia; order RFP12; family JAAYLN01; genus JAAYLN01. The sequence goes on along the minus strand of CAZYRQ010000034.1, from coordinate 3,756 downwards.
GGCGCACGCCTCGGGCCGCAGGCGCGCGCCCTTGCAGGCGGAACACGTCTCGCGCGTCATGTACTGCCGCAGGCGCTCGCGGATCTCCTCGATCTCGGTCTCGGCATACTGGCGGCGCAGCGCCGGCAGCACGCCCTCGAACGGCTTGAGGTGCTTGCGGGTGACCCCCCGCATGCGGAAGCGGATCTCGATGGCCTCGTCGCCGGTGCCGTGCATCAGGGCGCGCCGGAACGACTCGGGCAGCGCCTGGTAGGGCGTCGACAGGCCGACGCCGAAGGCGCGCGCGACCTCGCGCAGCAGGTGGCGGTGGTAGAGGATCATGCGGTAGCCGCCGCGGCGCCACGGCTGGACCGCCCCGTCCTCCAGGCTGAGCGTCTTGTCGGGCACGACGAGGTCCTCGGCGAAGACCAGTTGCGCGCCGAGCCCCGCGCAGGCCGGACAGGCGCCGTGGGGACTGTTGAAGGAGAAGTGGCGCGGCTTGAGCTCCTCGAAGCTCAACTGGCAGTGCGGGCAGGCGTTGCGCTCCGAGAAGAGCGTCTCGGTCTCGCCCGCGCCGGGCTCCGCGGCCTGCACGATCACCAGCCCGCCGCCCCGCTTGAGGGCCAGCTCGACCGAGTCGGTCAGCCGCGTGCGAACCGCGGCCGATACCACGAGGCGGTCGACGACCACCTCGATGTTGTGATTGCGCTTCCGATCCAGCACCGGCGCCTCGTCCAGCATCACCTGTTCGCCGTCCACGCGGAGTCGGGCAAAACCCTCGCGGCGCAGCTCGTCGAACAGCTCCTGCTGCGCCCCCTTGCGCCCGCGGACCACCGGGGCCAGCAGGGTCAGTTTGGTGCCCGCCGGGCGTGCGAGCAGTTGGTCGACGATCTGCTCGGCGTGCTGCCGCTCGACGGCCCGCCCGCAGGTGGGACAGTGCGGCTGCGCGATGTTGCCGTAAAGCAGGCGCAGGTAGTCGTGGATCTCGGTCGTCGTCGCGACGATCGAGCGCGGATTGCTGCCCGCCGTCCGCTGCTCGATGGCGATCGCCGGCGAGAGACCCTCGATGCGGTCGACCTCGGGCTTCTGCAACTGGCCGAGGAACTGGCGGGCATAGGCCGAGAGGCTCTCGACATAGCGCCGCTGCCCCTCGGCATAGAGCGTGTCGAAGGCCAGCGACGACTTGCCCGAGCCGCTCAGGCCGGTGATGACCGTCAACCGGTTCCGCGGGATGCGGACGTCGATGTTCTTGAGATTGTGCTCGCGCGCGCCCTGGATCAGGATGTCGTCTTGCATGGGGTCGCATTATACCGCAAACAGCGGAGCCCGGCCTAATGGGGAATCGGGCTTGGGGAACCGGCGGGGCGGAGACTACGAAAGGACAACAAGCAGCACCATCCTCCCCTTCCGTGTCATCCGCGTCATCCGTAGCGCCCACCTGCGTGCCTTCTTGTGCGCTCCGCTGGTTTCGCGGACGAGGACGTTCCATTTGATTTCGCCCCGCTTGCCTTGTCTGCCCGTGCACCCTGTGGCCAGCCGACTGTGTCAGATCGGATTGGCTGGCGTCAGGCGCGGGAAGGCCAGATGGCGCGCGCATTCGCCCTTCAGGGGCGTGCCGTAGCGCGCCGGCGCGGCGTCGCGCGGATGCCAGGGCTTGCGTGCCGCCTCCAGCAGCGCGGCCGGGGCGACGGCGCAGCGGCCGTAGCGCGCGTTGAGCGCGTCGACGGTTTCGTGCAGACGGGCTCGTTCGACCCGATCCGGCGTCTCCTCGAAGAGATCGCGCTGCCGATGCGCCTCGTCCACGAGTCCCCCGAGCCAGACTGTGGTCGAACGGTAGGCGGGGCCGTCCAGGAAGAGCCGCTCGAAGAGCGCGCGCAGCAGGGGGATGGCCTCGGTGTCGAGGCCGGTGGGCAGGGGAAACACGGCGGCCTCCGCCCGTCCGGTGTAGTCCGCGAGCCGGAGGCAGAGCCCGAGTTCGCGCGCCCGCTGCCGGTGGCGCCGCAGCCGGGCCATGGCCGCCCCCAGGTTGCGGAGCGCCTCCGAGAAGATGAAGGCTCGGTCGCGGCTGGGCGGCGCGAAGGTGTGGCCCTTCATCAGGCTGTCGCGGGGCGGCCGGTGCGTGGTGTCGAGCGGAACCGCGCGGCGTCCGCGCAGCTCGCTCCAGGTGTCGTAACCCGGCTTGTGCAGCAGGCGCAGCACGTCAGTAGCCTCCAGGCACGCCAGATCCGCCGCGGTGGCCACGCCCCGCGCGCGGAGCCTGGCGGTGCTGGCGGGCCCGATGCCCCAGACCTTGTCGACGGGGATCCGCGCCAGCAGCAGCGGCACATGCTCGCGCCGGACGATCGTCTGCCCGTCGGGCTTGCGGAACTTCGAGCAGAGCTTGGCCAGCGTCTTGGTCAGGCTGATGCCGACGCTGACCGTGAGCCCCAGCTCCCGCGCGACGGCGCCGCGCAGGGCTGCGGCCACCGCCTCGAGCGGGGCGTCCAGGATGGGGCCGCAGCCTGCCAGATCGGCAAAGGCCTCGTCGATCGAATACTCCTCGACCAGCGGGGTGAAGCGCCGCAGGATGGCGAAGAGCCGCCGCGAGTAGAGGCTGTAGGCCTCGTAGTCGGAGGGCCGCACCACCAGCTCCGGACAGCGGGCGCGGGCCTCGTGCAGCCGGAGCCCGCGCTTGATGCCGAGGGCCTTGGCCTCGTAGCTGGCGGCGGCGATGATGCCGCGCTCGGCGCCCGTCACGACCGGCCGGCCGCGGAGCGCGGGATCGAGCGCCTGCTCGACCGCGGCGAAGAAACCGTCGGCATCGACATGCAGCAGCGTGCAGTCCTGGTAGCGTGAATCCATGGCGCAGGGAGGAGACGAAGACCAACCGCGCCCACACGGTAGCAGATTCCTGTTGCATTGTATAGTACAAAGGTTCTATACTGAACCCATGAACCATGAACCCGGCCCTGTAGTTCCGTAAAACCCATGTCACCCCGTTCAAAGCTGGCCGAGCGCCTGCCGGTGCTCAATGACTTCCTCAGCCGCAACGGACGCGCGCCGACGCTGGACGAGCTGCGCACGCTCTTCGGCGTGCGTTCCAAAAACACGGCGTCGGTCATGGCCCGGCGCTTCGTGGCGGCCGGCGCCCTGCGGCGCACCCCCAGCGGCCGCCTGGTCGCTCCGCTCCGCCGCGAGGCCTGCGCGCTGCGGCTGCTGGGCTCCGTGGCGGCCGGGTTCCCCTCGCCGGCCGAGGAGGCGCTGCTCGACACCATGAGCCTCGACGAGTACCTCGTCAGCCGTCCCGAGGCCACCTTCATGCTCAAGGTCGAGGGTGATTCGATGATCGAGGCGGGCATCCTGCCCGGCGACACCGTGCTCGTCGAGCGCGGACGGAACCCGCGCAACGGCGACATTGTGATCGCCTGCGTGGATGGGGCCTGGACGATGAAGTACTTCTTCAAGGATGGCGCGGGCGTGCGCCTGGAGCCGGCCAACAAGGCCTACGCCACCATCCGCCCGCGGCGGAAACTGGTGGTCGAGGGCGTGGTCGGCAGCGTGATCCGCAAGCTGCTGTAGGGCACGCGGGCGCCGGCCCGGCGGGCTCAGGGCGCGAGCAGGCCGCCGGGGCGCTTCACTTCGGTTTTGCGCACCGGGCCGTCTGGAAGAGATCCACGCTGCCGAGCACGTTGTGCCCGGCCGCCTTGAGGGCGGCCACCGCCTTGTCGGCGTTGTCGAAGCGAAAGACCAGGACGGCCTCCTCGCCGCGGCGGAAGGCGAAGGCGTACATGTATTCGA
>CAZYRQ010000033.1:0-12196 GCA_964649455.1 uncultured Lentisphaerales bacterium | reverse complement strand
CGGCGACGTTCTGCGCCGCCTGCACGCCGGCGCCCTGGGTGGCCTGGAGGTTCTGGCGATTGTCATGCGCCGTGAAGGTCCCCGTCTCCGTGTCCACGGCGACAAAGAACTTGGCCCTGCCGAAGCGCGGATCAATCGCGCTCTCCAGCGTGCTGCCTGTCGAAGTGATGGCGATGTTCATTGCTGCATTCCTTTCGTTCTACGTTTGCTCGTTTCGTTGCCCGCGATGGTGACGACAAAAGGTTCCCCGTCACGGAATGACCGGCCCGCGGAAACCGGCCCCCCGCGACCGGCAATGCCTGCGCCCCTGGCCGCGCCCGCCGCACCAGCCCAGCCGCCGCCCGCAGCAGCCGGGCATCAGCAGGGCCTCGTCCGTCAGCCGCCCCTGGAGCCACGACTCGATGACCTGCTCGACTCCGCCGGCCCTGAAGGGAATCAACTGGATCCCGGCGGCCGTGAGCTGACCGGCCAATGGCCGCGAGACGGCGCCGCAGACCAGCACCTGCGGCTGCAGGGCCAGCAGGGCCGACGCCTGGTCGTCCAGATCGCTCCCCGGTAGCGTCACGGTCGCCCGCGAGACGATCCGCCCCGCGTCGGCCTTCACCAGTTCCGCCTGGCGCGCCACATCCAGCACCGGCGAGAGGCAGCCATTCCATGTGGTCAGCAGGAGGGTGGTCATCGGGATTCTCCAGAAAGCATGCCTTCTATAATCAGGAAGCGTGCCAAGACGGCAATCCGGGCGCATGTCCTCCACAGTTGGTTGCGCCGCAGCATTCTACAATATGGATTAGCCGGCATGTCCGCGACCGGTAGTGTCGCGTATCTGCAACACAATCGCATTTATACAGTCGCATTTCTGCAACGGTTATCCCGTGCCACCGGGGGGTGCAGTCGGTGCCGGGCCGGATCTCCGGACCGGCCGGCCGGGATCGGCGCGCCAAAGGCCTGGAGATCCCGCGCCGCAATACAGGGCCCGGGGCGATGCAGGAACGGTCGTGGCGTCAGGCGCCGGGGTCGCGGGAGCGTCCGTCCTGTTCCGGCAACGCAATGCCCAGCGCCCGGATCTTGCGGAAGAGGGTGCTCTTGTGCAGGCCGAGCGCCCGGGCCGCCTGCTGGCGGTTGTAGCCGCAGGCGGCCAGCGCATCCTGAATCGCCCGGGCCTCCGCCGACCGCCGGCGCGCCGCCAGATTCTCCGCGGCGGACGCCGGTGCGGGCTGTCCCGCCCCGGTCAGTTCGGCGGGCAGGTGGGCGGTGTCGATCCGTCCGGCGCCGCAGAGGACGAAGGCCCGTTCGATGATGTTCTCGAGTTCCCGGACATTGCCGGGGAAGTCGTGCATCATGAGCAGACCCACCGCGTCCGGGGTGAGGCCCGCCACGTGCCGCCCCTGCCGCCGGTTGAAGCGCGCGACGAAATGGTCGGCCAGCAGCGGGATATCCTCCTTGCGGTGCCGCAGGGGCGGCAGGTCGAGCCGCACGATATTGAGCCGGTAGAAGAGGTCCTCGCGGAAGGCCCCCGCGCGGATCCGCTCCGCCAGGTCACGGTGGGTCGCGGCGATCACGCGCACATCGGCCTGCCGCGAAACGACGCTCCCGAGCGGCTCGTACGCATGCTCCTGCAAAACGCGCAGCAGACGCACCTGCATAGCCGGGCTGATGTCGCCGATTTCGTCGAGGAAGAGCGTGCCCCCCTCGGCCGCGGCGAAGCGCCCCGGTTTGTCGCGGTCGGCGCCCGTGAAGGCCCCCTTCACATAGCCGAAGAGCTCGGATTCGAGCAGCGTGTCGGGGAGCGCGCCGCAGTTGACCGCCACAAAGGGTTTGCGCCGCCGCGGACTGTGGTTGTGCACCGCGCGGGCCAGCAGTTCCTTGCCGGTGCCCGTCTCGCCCTGGATCAGCACGGTCGCCCCGCTGTCCGCCACCTGCGGCAGCAGGACCTGGAGGCGCCGCATGGCGGGGCTGCGGCTGACGAGATCGCCGACTTGGAAGGCGCCGGAGAGCTCCTTGCGCAGCGCTTCGACCAGGCTCAGATCTCGGAAGGTCTCCGCCCCGCCGACCAGGCGTCCCCGCGCGTCGCGCAGAATCGCGGTGGAGACCGAGACGGGGATGCGGCGCCCGTCGGCGGTGACGATGAACGCGGCGCGGTTGATGATTGGCTTGCCGCTCTTGAGGGTCTGGCGCAGCGCGCAGCTCGTTTCGCACATGCTGGCGCGGAAGACCTCCGCGCAGCCACGTCCCAGGGCCTCGCGGCGCCGGATGCCGGTGATGCGCTCGGCCGCCGCGTTGAAGTAGGTGATGCGCCAGTCGGCATCCACGGTGAAGACCCCATCCGAGATGCTCTCGAGGATGCTGTCGGCGCCGGCCGGCGGCCGGCGGTCTGTCGGTTTGCGAGTTGCGGCCATGTCGATCCGCGGAGTCTGGGCCGGTGGTGGCACGTCGAGGACCGGCGTAAGACTACGGCTTTGAAAACGTAACAGGGCGCCCCACGATTGTCAACGGCTCCGCGCCACTATGCCGCAATCTTGCTGACATGGGTTTCACGCGGTGTAGCCCGGGGTCCTCCGGTACGAACGTACCGTCTAACCACAGACGGACTGTTCGCCAGAGCGTTGAACTCGCCTCCATTTCCACTCTTCGATGGCCGAGAACAGGCAGGGCACGATGAACAGGGTGATCAAGGAGATCACCATGCCGCCGACCGACGGAATGGCCATCGGTTGCATGATGTCCGCGCCGCGGCCGGTCGCCCAGAAGATCGGCAGCAGGCCGATGACCGTCGTCGCGGTGGTCATCAGGCAGGGGCGGATGCGTTTGAGCCCCGCCGCCAGCACGGCCTCGCGGATCTCCTGAACGCTGGCGAAGGTCCGCTCCTTGAACGCACCCTCCAGATAGGTGGCCATGACCACACCGTCGTCATCGACCACGCCAAAGAGCACCAGGAAGCCCACCCAAACGGCCACGGAGAGATTCACCCCCCAGAGGCCCAGCAGAATGAAACCGCCGGACGCCGAGACCAGCACGCCGAAAAAGATGGTCGGCCCGATCCACCAGCGGGCGAACCCCAGGTACAGCATCACGAAGATGATCCCGAGCGTGATCGGAACGAGCATTCGCATGCGGGCCATGGCGCGCACCTGGTTTTCGAACTGGCCCGACCATTCCCAGTAATACCCGGCCGGCAAACGCAGGCGCCCGTCCCGCACCGCCTGCTGCAGCCGCGCTTCGGCATCCCGAACCACCGAGATCTCATCGCGGTCGCGCGTGTTCAGGGTGACGTACCCGACGAGCAAGCCGCGTTCCCCCTTGATTTCCTGCGGGCCGAGCACCGTCTCGACCGCCGCCAATTGGGCCAGAGGCACCTGCGCACCCCCCGAGGTCGGGACGTTGATCTGCTGGATGGCGCGCAGGTCTTCGCGGAAATCCCGCGCCAGGCGAATGCGGATCGGATAGCGCGCCCGGCCGTCAACCTTCTCCGTGATGTTCATGCCGCCCAAAGCGGTTTCGATCACGTCCTGAACGTCCCTGATGTTGATGCCATAGCGAGCCATGCGGTCGCGGTCGATCTCAATCTGCAGGTACGGTTTGCCGACGATGCGGTCGGCCACGACGTCGGTGGCCCCCGGCACCTCGCGCAGCATCTGCTCCATTTGCAGACCGATGCGCTCGATCTCGCGCAGGTCGCTGCCGTAGATCTTGACGCCCATCATGGCCCGGAAGCCCGTCTGAAGCATCACCAGCCGTGTCTGGATCGGTTGCAGCCAGGTTGGCAGCACGCCGGGAATCGCGGTTTTCTCCTGCAACTCGGCCAGGATTTCGTTCCTGGTGATGCGTCGGTTTTCCGGCCAAATCCATGACAGCGGGCCCCGGAGCCAAGCCGGCCACTGGGCGAACACGCGGTCGACCCGGATCGTGCGCCACTCGCTCGGCGGCTTGAGGGTGACGATGGTCTCGATCATCCCGATGGGGGCGGGATCCAGGGCCGAGTCCGCGCGGCCGATCTTGCCCACCACGCAGGCCACTTCCGGCACGCTGGCGATGACCAGGTCCTGCTTGCTGTTGACGGCCACCACCTCCGAAAGCGCCGCTTGCGGCAGCAGCGACGGCATGTAAAGGAAGGAACCCTCGTCGAGCGGCGGCATGAATTCGCGCCCGATGCCGGGCAGAATGCGCCCCTCGCGGACAACCGTCAGCCCCGCCTCCCTCTCGGCGTCGCGCTCGGCCGGGGCCTGCCGCCGCGGCAGGAGGCGGACCCGCTCAAAACCCGCTGGGGCGCGGACGCGTTGCCAGCGGAGGTGGTCGAGTTCCAGGAGCGGCCGGATGACATCCGCATCCGGCATTTCAAGCATCACCTGCTTGAGATCGGGCGACGCCTGTTCACGGGCAAACCGGTTGATGGCCCATTCCAGCGGGTACAGCGTGCGATGGATACCCAGCCACACCGTCATGCCGATGAAGAGGATGGCCAGGGGGGCGATCATGAATGTCTTCTTGTGCTGCAGGACCCAGCGCAAGGCCGGGGTATACCCCTTGGCGATGACGCGCGAGACGCGGTTCTCCTCCAGCGGCACGAACGTCTCGCGCGTCATGCGGACGACACAAAGGGCAATGCCCACCCCCACGGCGACGGCGATCAACCCGCCGCGATCGCCGGTGGCGGCAAAGCCCCAGGCAAACACGGCCCGCGTGGCGAGCATGCCCAGCGCGCCGCAGAGGCCCGCGACCGCGAAGGTGAGGCGCGCGCGCCATTTCACCGGACGGAAGAGGAGGTAGCACAGGAAGGGAACCACCGTGATCGCCAGCACGACCGACGACCCGATGGCGAAGGTCTTGGCGAACGCCAACGGCCGGAAGAGCTTGCCTTCCTGGTCGGTCAGGAAGAACACGGGGATGAACGAGACGAGGGTGTTGCCGACTGCCGTGACAATGGCCCCGCCGACCTCGGCGGCCCCCTCGTACACGATGCCCGCATACCCTTTCTCATGCTTCTCGTCCGCGGTGGCGTCGGCCAATCGGCGATAGATGTTCTCCGACATGATGATGCCCATGTCGGCGATGTCGCCGATGGCGATGGCCAGCCCCGCCAGCGACATGATGGTGCTGTCGACGCCCACGAGATACATCATGACAAACGAGCCGGCCAGCGCCAGGGGCAGCGTCGGCAGCACGGCCGCCGTTGTGCGCAGGTGCAGCAGGAAGAACAGGACGATCAGACTGGCCAGGATCGCCTCCTCGAACAGCGCCGTCTTCAGCGTGTCCAGCGTCTCGTCCACGATGGTCGTGCGATCGTAGAACGGGACGATCTTCACCTGGGAGACACGACCCCCGGCGAGCGTCTTGCCCGGCAGGCCGGGCCCCAGTTGCGCGATCTTCGCCTTGACGCGCCGGATCACGGCGCGCGGATTCTCGCCGTAGCGCATGAGCACGACGCCGCCCACGGTCTCGGTGCCTCCCTTGTCCAGCACCCCGCGCCGAAAATCGGGCCCGATCTGCACGGTGGCGACATTCCGGACCAGAACCGGCGTGCCGCCCTCCTGGCGCAGGACGATTCCTTCCAGGTCTTCCGGGGTCTTGATGAAGCCCACGCCCCGAATGAAAAATTCCGATCCACCGTTCTCGACGACCTTGGCGCCCACGTCGATGTTGCTCTGCCGGACGGCCTCGAACACCTCCCCGGGCGTCACGCGGTGGGCGCGCATCCTGTCGGGATGCAGATCGATCTGGTACTGTTTCACGAAGCCACCGATGCTGGCGACCTCGCTTACGCCGTCAACCGACTGGAGTTGGAAACGGACAAACCAATCCTGGATCGAGCGCAGCTCGGCCAGGTCGAAGCCCTCCCCCTCGAGCGTGTACCAGTACACCTGGCCGAGCGCCGTGGCGTCGGGACCGAGCACCGGCACCACACCTGCCGGCAGGCGCTGCTGGGCGACATTGATGCGCTCCAGCACGCGCGAGCGCGCCCAGTAGTAATCGACCTCATCCTTGAAGATGACAAACACCATGGTGAAGCCGAAGCCGGACATCGACCGGATCGTCTTCACACCGGGCGTTCCGGTCAGGCTGGTCGTGAGCGGGAACGTCACCTGGTCGTCGACGTCCTGCGGGCTGCGTCCCGGCCAGTCGGCATAGACGATCACCTGCATCTCGCCGATGTCGGGAATCGCGTCCACCGGCGTGTGCGTGACGGCCCAATAGCCCGCCCCGCATAGCGTGACGATCAACAGCAGCATTAAAAAGGTGTTTTTCAGACACCAGCGAATGACGGCATTAACCATGGCGTTCAACTCGCTTCCTTGACCATCAGGCCCTAATGCCCGTGTCCCCCGGCAGGCTGGATGGCCGCTTCGGGTGACGGCATCGCCCTTGCGTCAGCCGGTGTCTCCGTGCCTTGCGTGGGACCGGCTTCGTCTGGCCGCTCCGGGCTTGCATGCAGGCCGCCGGGGTAATAGAGGCTCGGGTGTCCCGTGATCTGGAACTGGCTGTCGATCAGCAATCCGCCGCGCGAGACCACGCGCTCGCCTTCGTCCAGTCCCTTGAGTACCGGGAAGTACCCGTCGCAGCGGGGGCCGAGGGTGACTTCGCGCGCTTCGAAGGTGCCACGACCCCGCTCGACATAGACGAGGTGCCGCGTGCCGCTGTCCAGGACCGCGGCGACCGGCACGGCCAGCAGCCCCTTCTGTCCGCCTTTGGCCGGTGGGACCGGAAGGGCCACCTTTTCGAGTTTCATGTTGCAGGCCGGGCATTGGCCGGGCTGGTCATAGATTCGATCGCCTTCGCATTTCATCGGGCAGGCAAACTGATCCGCCCGTGCCTCCTGTGCGGGCGCAGGATGGTCGTGAGCCCCAGGGGCTGCCCCGCCCGTGATTTGCTCAAGGGGCATGTGGCACATCGGACACGCCCCCGCGGCATCCTGGACCACCTGTGGGTGCATCGGACAGGTGTACTTGCCTTCGATGCCCGTCGGAGCGGCCCGGCCGTCCGCGCCCAGGACCGCCCGGATCACTGCTCTGGCATACATCCCCGGCTTGAGGACGTGGCCTTCGTTTGCGACATGCACCGGCACCCGGACCGTCCGCGTCTGCTCATTGAGCACCGGCTCCACGAAGGTGACCATTCCGGTAAAGAGCTGTCCCGGGTACGCCTCGGTCGTGATCTCCACCGGTTGCCCATGGCGCACCCAGGACAGATCGAATTCGTAGATGTCCAGATAGACCCACACGGTATCCAGGTTCGCAATCCGGTAAAGGACATCGCCCGCCTTGAACGCGCTGTTCTCGATGACTGTCTTTTCAATGACCGTACCGGCAATCGGCGTATACAGCGTCACCCGGTCGGCGATCGTTCGGGAGGTCGCGAGCTCCCCGATCTGCTTTGCCGTCAGGCCCCAGTTGCGCAGCTTGACCTTGGCGCCCTCGACCAGCGGGCTGTCGGCCCCCTCGCGCAAGGCAATCAGCAGCTCTTGCTCCGCGACCAGGAGATCGGGGCTGTAGATCTCCACCAGGTGGTCGCCGGCCTTGACGTTCACCCCGGTCACATTGACGAACAGCTTCTCCGCATAGCCATCCACCCGGGCCGTGACGGTCGCGAGCGAGGGTTCGTGATAGTGAACCTTGCCCACCGCCTGTAGCGCGCGGCTCAGCTCCCGATACGCGACGGGGGTCGTCTCCACGCTCGCCATTGCCAGGGCCTGCTCGGAGAGCGAAAAGACGGGCATGGCGTCTTCCGATGACGACGCGCTGCCGGCCGGAACCAGGGGCATTTCGCAGATCGGGCAATTGCCGGGCTGTGTCAGACGCACTTGCGGGTGCATGGAGCAGGTGTAGACGTGCCGGGATGCGGCGCCGTTGCCAGGCGGGTCGGAACCGGGAACGGGATGCCGGGTCCATCGCCCGACGAAGAACCCGGTCATCAGGACGGCCAACAGGACGGCAAGACCGACGGGAACAACCACTTGGCGCTTCATGGCGAAACCTCCTTCGATGGGACTGGGTTGGCCCGCTCAGCCGGGTTTGGCAGCGGGCTGCCCGGCGGGGGCGTCCCGGCAATCAGCAACGACAGTGACGCCAGCGCCAGTTCCCTGCGTGTGCGCGCCTCAAGGAAGGCCAGATCGAAGTCCAGCAGCTGCCGATAACTATCAATCACGTCGGAAAAGCGGGATTTGTCGTTGGCATAACCGGCGCGGGCGGCTTCCAGCGCTTGCCGTCCTTTGGGAAGGAGACGCGCCTCCAGCAGTTCCATGTCGCGCGTGCTCTCGCGGTACAGGTAGAGCAGGGCGGCAAGTTCCGCGGCCAGTTCGACCTCTTCCTGGCTCAAGCGCGCCGTTGCGGCGCGCGTTTCCGCCTGCGCGCCGGCGATCCCGGCGGCGATCTTGTCGCGCCAGACCGGCAGGGTCACGCTCGCCGAGGGTGTCCACATGGCCGGATTGGCTTTGAAATCGACCTCGATGCCAACGGAGAAGTCCGGCACGCCTGCCTTGTGGGCCAGATCCAGCAGGGATTGCGCCCGCCTGACATCGGCCGCCATCCGCTGAATGCGCGGATTGTGTCGTGAGGCAGACTCGAGAATCCCCTCGTGATCCAGCGGCTCCCCGGATGAAGTGAATGTCGCCGGAACCGGCGGATCGGCCTCACCGGCTCCCAGACCGAGCGAGGCCTTGAGCTCGGCCTGCAAGGTGCCGCGTGAATCCTCCAGATTCTCGATGCGGTTCTTGAGTTGCTCCCGTTCGATCTGCGCCCGCAGCACGTCCTGGAGCGTCGCGCGTCCCACCGCATTTTGCTGCCGGGCCCGTTCTTCGAGATCGCCGAGCAGTGTGAGCATCTCCCGTTGCAGGCGCAGGTTGTCTTCCAGAAACTGCAACCGGTAATACACCCGCTTGACCGCGAAGGCGGCGCGGAGCACCTCCATCTCGAAGACATAATAGCGCGCCTGGCTAGTCGCGGCGGCTATTTCACCAGCGACCCGCAGTTTCTCCGGTCCGGGCAGGTCCACCATCAACCCCGCCATGACGGACATGACCATGCTGGCGATATCGGCTTTGAATGTCAGCCGCGGGTCCGGACGCGAGCGGGCGGTGGTGATCTGCTCGACGCTCGCCGCCCACTCATGGTAGGCGGCTTCGACCCGAGGACTGTTGAACATGCCAAAGCGCAGGTAGTCCGCCAGGCCCGAAGCCGCGGTCAGTGCCGGCAACGCCGGTTTGGCATGGTCCGGTCGGTAACGGTCCTTGATCCCGGTCAGTTCGCTTCGCGCGGCACGCTCCGCGGGGATGGCCGTGCCCACACAACCGCAGAGCACGACAAGGGGCATCGCTTGAGCAACGAAGAACAAAAGGACGTCCCGCCGCCGGCGGGCTGCCTGCTGGGAACCGACGGCGGCGGCCGTGCGCACCTGGATGCCTGGCCTCGGATTCATAAAGTTTCCCGCGGGGTTAGCGCGGTTCGCCGGCCAACGGCTAGCCAGTCGTTCCGCAATTCGGACGTTCCTTTATATTCTATTCAGCCGTCAGACGCGTTTCAAGCGTCTCGGCTCGCAGCGCCGAAACGAAGAAGCGGAGGCGTTTCCATCCGGGCACGGCCTCGCGGAAGAGGCGGTCGACCGTTCCGGCGGACATCGTCGTCGTGACCTCGGGCAGATAGGCATCCAGGCGCGCGACGAGGGGCTGGATGCTGGCGGCATAGAAAGCCGGATCGCCCAGCACCTCGTCCTTCCAGAAATCCACCGGCCCGTTGGGGCGGTCGCGTTCGGCCAGATACTCGCGCCGGGCGTTGAAGATGATCCGTTTCCGGATGGCGTCCAGCTGTTCCGGAGTGAAGTCGAAATGGACGCGGCCCCATTCCAGACGCGAGTGGACGTTGAGACGGCTGCTCCAGGCGAGCCCCCCATTGGGCGACCAGTCGATGGTGTCGAATTCGCAGAATTTCTCCGTCGTGTCCGGCAGCTTGTCGAACATGGCGTCCCAGCCGAAGAAGAAGGAGGCGTAGAAGCCCTTGTCGTAATAGCGCACGTCCGTCCGGTAGTGCGGCGAGCCCTCCTCGAACCGCTGATGGACGAGGTTGTTGTAGGTCGTCTGGTAGAACCAGCTTCCGGTCCGCGCGCCGAAGCGCACGCCGGCGGTCTGTCGGTTTGCGAGTTGCGGCCATGTCGATCCGCGGAGTCTGGGCCGGTGGTGGCACGTCGAGGACCGGCGTAAGACTACGGCTTTGAAAACGTAACAGGGCGCCCCGCGATTGTCAACGCCCGGGGGGCGGTCTATAATGCGGCCATCATGACCGATGCCGCCCTGACGCCGTTGCCAGAAGCCTTCTCCTGCGAGGCGGAGATCGAGGCCTGCATGCGCCGGCCCTATCCCGAGGTGGTCGATCTCATGCGCCGGCTGCCGGGCGATCTGGCCATCCTGGGAGTCGCCGGCAAGATGGGCCTGGCGCTGGGGGCCGTCGCCGTGGCCGCCAGCCGCGCGGCCGGTGTCGCGCGCCGGGTCTATGGCGTAAGCCGCTTCTCCGCGCCGGATACCTTCGCGGCCGTGGCGCGGGCGGGCATGACGCCCCTGCAGTGCGATCTGCTCGACGCGGCGGCCGTCGCGCGGCTGCCGCGCGCGCCGCTGGTCATCTTCATGGCCGGCCGCAAGTTCGGCACCACGGGCGAGGAAGCACAGACCTGGGCCATCAACATGCTCACGCCGGCGCGCGTCTGCGACCATTTCGCCGGCAGCCGCCTGGTGGCCTTCTCGACGGGATGCGTCTATCCCCTGGTGCCGTCGGCGGGCCGCGGCTGCACCGAAGCGACGCCGCCCGCGCCCGTGGGCGAATACGCTCAGTCGTGCCTGGGACGCGAGCGCATCTTCGACTACTTCTCCCGGTGCCACCGCATGCCCGTTTGCCTGCTGCGCCTCAACTACGCGCTCGACCCGCGCTACGGCGTGATCCACGACCTGGCCGCCGCGATCTGGCAGGGACGGCCCATCCCGCTGCGGGTGCCCGTGTTCAACGGGCTCTGGCAGGGCGATGCCGTCAACCTGGCCCTGCTGGCGCTCGATGCCGCCGAGACGCCCGCGTCTGTGCTCAACCTGACGGGCGCCGAGACGCTTTCGGTCCGGGAGACCGCCTGCCGGCTGGCCGCGCGGCTCGGCCGGCCCGTCCGCTTCGAGGGCGAGCCGGGACCCGTGGCATACCTGAACGACGCCACCCGCCTGCACACCCGCTTCGGCAAGCCGCGCGTGCCGGTCGGGCGCGTGATCGACTGGACGGCCGGCTGGGTGCGCGGCGGCGGACGCTCCTTCGAAAAACCGACCCACTTCGAGGTCGCCAACGGCACCTACTGACCCCTCCGGGAGCGAACGCCATGCGTATCTCCGATCTTCCCGACGACCTGCCGGCGCGCGTCCGGCACGGCCTGGCGATCCCCGCGCTGCCGCTGACCCTCGACGCCCGGCGCCGCTTCTCCGAACGCCATGAGCGCGCCCTGATCCGCTACTATGCGGCGGCCGGGTGCGGCGGGCTGGCCGTCGGGGTCCACAGCACGCAGTTCGAGATCCGCGAGCCGGCGCACGGCCTCTTCGAGCCGGTGCTGACCCTCGCCGCGGAGACCCTCGACGCCATCGGCGCCTCCCGCGGCCGGCAACTGCTCAAGGTCGCCGGCGTCTGCGGCCGCGGACCGCAGGCACTGCGCGAGGCCGGGTTCGCCCGCGAGACGGGCTATCACGCCTGTCTGCTGAGCCTGGCGGCGCTCAGCGACGCGCCGGTTCCCGAACTGCTGGCGCACTGCCGCGCGGTGGCGGATCTCCTGCCGGTGATCGGGTTCTATCTGCAGCCCGCCGTCGGCGGCCGGATGCTGCCCTACGCCTTCTGGCGCGGCCTTGCCGAGATCCCCAACGTGCTGGCCATCAAGCTGGCGCCCTTCAACCGCTACCAGGCGCTCGACGTGGTGCGGGCGGTCTGCGACGCCGGTCGCGAAGGCGAAATCGCCCTCTACACGGGCAACGACGACAACCTCGTCGTCGACCTTCTGACCACGTACCGCTTCGCGACGCCTGGCGGCATCCGCACCGCCCGCATGGTCGGCGGACTGCTCGGCCAGTGGGGCGTCTGGGCGCGCCGCGCCGTCGAACTGCTGTCAGAGTGCCAGGCGCTGGTGCGGAGCGGCGCGCCGGTGCCGGCGGCGCTGCTCACGCGGGCGGTCGAGGTCACGGATGCCAATGCCGCCATCT
>CAZYRQ010000032.1:0-12270 GCA_964649455.1 uncultured Lentisphaerales bacterium | reverse complement strand
TCAGGCCGGGCATCTCCTTCTCGGCGATCTCGATGGCGCGGCGGCCCCAGTCGGCTAGTGAAATGTCCTTGATCTTGTAGTTCATGCTCGTTCCGGTTCAGACCGCGCGCCAGCGCCTACGGCTTGAGTTTAGCGGCGTCGCGCAGTGCCTCGGCGCGGTCGGTTCGCTCCCAGGGGAAGGCGCGGCGCCCGAAGTGTCCGTAGGCCGCCGTGTCGCGGTAGCACCAGCCCTCGGGGCGGGTCAGGCCAAGCTCGCGCACGATGGCCGCCGGGGTGAAGTCGAAGAGGCCACTCTTCTCGACGAGCCGCGCGATGCGCTCCTCGGGAACCCGGGCGGTGCCGTATGTCGAGACGTTGATGCTCAGCGGCTTGGCCACGCCGATCGCGTAGGCCACCTGGATCTCGCACTTGGCGGCCAGTCCGGCCGCCACGATGTTCTTGGCCGCGTAGCGCGCGTAGTAGGCCGCGGAACGGTCGACCTTGGAGGGATCCTTGCCCGAGAAGGCGCCGCCGCCGTGCGAGCCGACCCCGCCGTAGGTGTCGACGATGATCTTGCGTCCGGTCACGCCGGAGTCGCCCTGCGGGCCGCCGATGACGAAGCGTCCGGTGGGGTTGATGAACCACTGGGTCTGGTTGGTCAGCAGCTTCGTCGGCCGGAGCACCTCGACGGCGAAGGCCTTGAGATCCCTGCGGATGCGCGCGAGCGGCACCTCCTGCGTCTGGTGCGAGATCACGACCGAGGTGATCGCCTTCGGGCGGCCCTCCTCGTGCAGGATCGACACCTGGGCCTTGGAGTCGGGCTCGAGATAGGCGATCGCGCCGCTCTTGCGGGCGCGCGCCAGCTTCTCGAGCAGGCGGTGCGAGAGCATGATGGCCGCCGGCATCAGCTCCGGCGTCGCGTCGCTGGCGTAGCCGAACATCATGCCCTGGTCGCCGGCGCCCTGGTCGGCCGGCCGGGCGCGGCTCACGCCGCGGTCGATGTCGGACGACTGCGCGTGCAGCCCGCAGACGTAGTTGAAGGTGTCGAAGGAGTAGCCGAGGTTCGGCTTGACGTAGCCGATCTCCCGCACGACCTGGCGGGCGATCTGCTCGAAGTTGATCCGCGAGGCGAAGTCCTTCCTGAGCTTGAGCTCGCCCGCGTTGACGGTCAGGTTGGCGGTGACCAGCGTCTCGCAGGCCACGTGGGCGGCGGGATCGAGCGCCAGGCAGGCGTCGAGGATCGCGTCGGAGATCTGGTCGCAGACCTTGTCGGGATGCCCCTCGGAGACCGATTCAGAGGTGTAGACGTGGCGCGTGGCAAGCTTGCTCATCGTTGGTTGTCCTTTAGCGGAGTGCAAATCATACCCTATTCCACTCCGCCATGCATCTGAAAAAGTGCCGTAATCGGCGCCCGTAATCGGCGCCCGTAATCGGCAATCGGCGAGCGGCTTGCCTCAGGGGGTGCGCGGAGGGCGCATGGACAAGCGGGCGGCCGCGACGACAGGGGTAAGGCCTAAGAACCCACTTTGCCGCGAGTTATAAGGCAAGGCGCCGTCGCCCCACCTCATTTCGTGAGATTCACGTGCATGAGCGGTTCCACCCCTTGGCGTCTGCGTGATTTTTCGAGGATGAGGACGAGGACGATCCAGCATCCCGCCTGCTTCAACATGCACACCACGCGCACACCCCTGTGGTCAAACGAGTACCCACGCGTCTCCGTTTTGCCTTGAGTGCGCTGGGCCGCCGCGCTACAGTGACGCCGCGTTTACCAAAACCCATTTACCGTGGCTGACACATGAAGCCCATACGCGTCGGAATCATCGGGTGCGGCGTGATCGCGCCGACCCATGCCGCCTGCTACCGCCGGCACGCGGACGTCCAGCTTACCTGGGCCTGCGACCTGCAGCTCGACAAGGCCCGCGCCCTGGCGCGGAATTTCGAGATCCCGCAGGTCACGGCCGATGTGCGGCAGATGCTGGAGGCGCCGGATGTCGATCTGGTCTCGATCTGCACCGACCATGCCTCGCACGCGCCGATCGCCTGCGCCGCGCTGGCGGCGGGCCGTCACGTGCTCTGCGAGAAGGCGCTGGCGCACGGTACCGAGGGACTCGAGGCCATGCTCCAGGCCGGCGACAAACACCCCGACCGGGTCTTCGTCGGCATTTTCCAGCACCGTCACGAACCGCTCAACCAGCGCATCCGCGACCTGATCCGCGGCGGCGCGCTGGGCACCCTGCTGACGGCCGGGATGCAGATGCGTTGCTGGCGTGGCTCCGAGTACTACAACGCCGACGCCTGGCGCGGCACCTGGAGCCAGGAGGGTGGCGCGGTGCTCATCAACCAGGCCATCCACTACATCGACCTGCTGCAGTGGATGGCGGGCGGCGTGCGGTCCGTGGCCGGCACCTACGTCAACCTCGCCCATCAGGACTGCATGGAGACGGAAGACGCCGCCACCGCCACGCTCGGCTTCGCCTGCGGCGCCGTGGGCACGATCGAGGCCACCTGCGCCAGCCATCTCGACTGGGAGCCCTCGCTGCAGTTCCACGGTACCGAGGGGGCGATCGAGCTGCGCCACGACCGCCCGGTGAAAGTGAGCTTCCGCGATCCCGCCGCCGCGGCCCGCGTCGCGGCCGAACTCGACGCCTGCGCGGCGGAGACCGAACGGCTCGGCAAGTCCTACTACGGCGGGGGGCATGGCGCCCAGATCGCGGACGTGCTCGACGCGATCCGCGGCGGCGGCGAGCCCTTCGTCACCGCCCGCGCGGCGGCCGAGACGGTCGACCTGGTTCTCGGCATCTACGCGGCGCACCGCAGCGGGCGGCGGGTGGCGCTCGCGCCGCGCCTCCCCGCGCGGGCCGCTACAGCCTGACTTCGCGACCGGTGGCGGCCGACTTGTAGATCGCGTCGAGGATGCGCATCAGCACAACGCCGTCCTCGGCCGGGGCGATGCAGGTCTGCCGACCGAGCACGCACGCCACGTAGTGGTTGATCTCCTTGTCGAAGAGACCGCTGAAGCTCAGGGCCGTGTCGTCCGCGAAGTCGATGTTGACCATGTAGTCGTTGAGTTCGCTGAAGATCTCCAGCTTCGGATCGAGCTTGGCACCGGCCTTGGTGCCGAAGAACTCGATGTCGCCGCGGCCCGTCTTGATGTTCAGGCTGAAGCTCGCCTCGACATGCAGGACTGTGCCGTTGTCGAACCGCACCATCGCGGTGGCCAGATCCTCGACATCGCATATCTCGCGACCGCCGGAACCGGCATCGGCCGCCACATATCCCTTGACCGACTTGAGGTTGGCGCGGTTGCCGAGCTTGTGGAAGGTCGCGCCATAGACCGAGACCGGCTGCGGATTGCCGATGACATAGCGGACGAAGTCGATCACATGGACGCCCAGATCGATCAGCGGTCCGCCGCCCGAGCGCGACTTGTCGCCGAACCAGCCGCCGGGATTGCCGTTGCGGCGCAGGTAGGCGGCCTTGGCGTAGTAGATGTCGCCGAACATCCCCTTGTCGGCGAAGTCCTTGACGACGCGGGCATCGTTGCCATGGCGCCGCACGAAGCCGATCATCAGCAGCTTGCCGGCCTTCTCGGCCGCCGCCTGCATCGCCCGCGCCTCGCGCGTGTTCATGGCCATCGGCTTCTCGCACAGCACATGCTTGCCCGCCTTGAGCGCGGCGATGGTGCAGGCGGCATGCGCGCTGTTCCAGGTGCAGACGCTGACCGCATCGATCTCCGGCAGCGCCCGCAGCATCGCGTGCACGTCGGTGAAGCGCCGGTCGGGCGGTATCCCGTGCCGGGCCGCCTTGGCCTCCACGCGCTCGCGGTTGATGTCGCAGAAGGCGTACAACTCGACGTCCGGCTGCTTCTTGTAGCCCTCGATATGGCATTCGCTGATGCCGCCCGTGCCGATGATGCCGATCTTGAGTTTCTGCATGTGGGTTCCTGTTGCTGCGGATACGGAATGCAGAACCATACACGTTCCGCCGCTGTTTTTCAACCCTACGGAATTGGTCTGCGATTCAGCGATTCAGACAGCGGGGAGTGGGCGTGGGGCGCGCGGGGAGCTGACGATCAACAGGGAGTGCTGAGAGTGGGCAGGAAGCGGAGGTTGTCGTATCCCGCCAACGCTTCAGCCGTGTCTGGGACGGTGGGTGCCGGCGGGAGGCGAGTTTTGGCTGGTCCCCGGCATTTCCAGGGCGCGGTTGTGTTGCGGCTGGGTGAGGTCTGGATGCGTCAGGCCGGGGGTGGGCGGCGCGGGAACGGGACTCGTCCTTCTCCGCGCGCTGGCGGGCAAGCGTGGCCTGGCGGGTGGCTTCGCGCCGCCACCGCACCTCGGCATGGCGGGCGTCGACGGGGTGGCGCCGGATGGAGGGCTCAACGGCCGCCGACGGGCGGGTATGGTTCTGCCAGGCCGTTTCCGGCAGCGAGGCGATTCCGGCGGCGTCCCGGTAGATGTCCGTGTTGCTGCGCACACCGATGGTCGTGTCGATCCCGTGCTCGGCCTTGGCCCGGCCGATCGCGGCGCCGTCGATGAAGCCGCGGTCGAGGATCAGGTGGCGGATCACGCCCTTGCCGACCGCCGCCACGAAGTCGTCTACCATCCGTCAGCTCCCGCCAGCGGGCCGCCTGGCCACGCGGCACCGCGCGCTTCCGCCGCGCGCCGGCCTCGAGCGCGAGCAGCACCCAGCTCTCGTGTGACGGTGTACGGGTGGCTGGCGCTTAGCCCGCTATGGCGAGCCTGCCAGCGCAATCCTGAAGCCGTGGAGCGCTGGCTGAAGTCGGAGTTCCCGGCGATCCGCGAGGCGGCCAGGCGGGCGACACGGAGGGCGTCCCTCCAGCCCTGTTAATCAGCGGGTTCCGCGGATCTGGAGGGTCGGGCTCTGTCCCGACCGGCTCCTGCCGGCGTTCTGCGACTGCCGCCCACTTCTCCAGGTGCCCACACACGCCTCCCCACGGCCCCAAGCGATGACCGATGACGACGGCTGAGCGGTTTGGCATTGACCCGGCGCGGGGTTTTCGCGATGGTATCGCCATGACATCCCCAGGAGAGAGGCCCGACGCCTCCACGCATCTGGATCACGCCCGCCAGGTGCTCGACATCGAGATCGAGGCCCTGCGGCGCACGCGCGCCGCGCTGGGCGGTGCCTTCGAGCAGGCGATCGGACTGATGCTGGCGACCATCGCGCGGCCCGCCAAGCTCGTCGTGACCGGCGTCGGCAAGAACCTCCCCATCGCCGAGAAGATCTCCGCCACCCTCGCCAGCACCGGCTCCACCAGCGTGGTCCTCAACCCCGTGCAGGCCCTGCACGGCGACCTCGGCATCCTCGCCGCCGGTGACGTGCTGCTGGCGCTCAGCTTCTCGGGCACCTCTGACGAAATTCTGGCGCTAATCCCCGCCGTCCGCCGTCTCGGCGTGCCCGTCATCGCGCTGACGGGCGGCCTCGACAGCCCCCTGGCCGCCTGCAGCGAGATCGTCCTGCCCGTGGTCGTCGACCGCGAGGCCTGCCCCTTCAACATGGCGCCGACCGCCAGCACGACCGCCACCCTGGCGCTGGGCGACGCCCTCGCCATGGTCCTGCTCGAGGCGCGCGGCTTCAAGCGCCAGGACTACGCGCGGCTCCATCCGGCCGGCGCCATCGGCCGCACGCTGCTGACGCGGGTCGCGGACATCATGCGCAGGCCCCCGCGCATCGCGGTGGTCTCCTGCGGAGCCACCGTACAGGACGCCATCATCGCCATGACCCGCGCTAAGAGCGGGTCGGCCTGCGTCGTTGACGACGCCAACCACCTGGCGGGCATCTTCACCGACGGCGACCTGCGGCGCCGCCTGACCGCCACACCGGATCTGCTGGCGCGTCCGGTCGCGGCGGTCATGACCCGCGATCCCATCCGCGTCGCGGCGGATCAGCTCGCGGTGGACGTGCTGCAGCTCTTCGAACGGCACCAGATCGACGATCTGCCCGTGGTCGACGCGCAGGGCAGCCTCGCCGGGTGCATCGACATCCAGGATCTTCCGCGTCTCAAGATCCTCTAGCAGCTTACGGCGTCCCGACCGGCCGTGAGTCGAGCTCGCGGCGCGCGTCGCTCCACGACGGCAGGACATGATCCAGGATCGCGTAGAAGCGCGTATTGTGCGGCGGCACGATGAGGTGCACCATCTCGTGCACCACGACATACTCAAGGCAGACCGGCGGGCGCCGGACCAGTTCCAGGTTGAAGGTGAGCGCCCCCGTGCGGAGGCTGCAGCTACCCCAGCGGCTCTTCATCTTCCGGATCCGGTAGGCCGGCGGGTACAGGCCCAGGCGCCCGGCCCAGGCGGCTAGGAGCGGTTCGAGGGCCTCCCCTAGGCGCTCGCGCAACCACGCCTCGACCAGCGCCGTGCACGCGGCCGGGGTGGCGTCCGCCGCGATCTGCAGCCGCAGGCGGTCGCCGGAGAGGTTCACGCGCGGGGGCGCTCCGTCCACGCGTTCGATGGCCTGGCGGCGGCCCCAGAACCAGAGCAGCTCGCCGTCGGCATAGGCCGGCGGCGGCACCGCCGCGCGGATCCGGAGGCGCTGCTGCTGCCGCCGGATCCAGGGAAGCTGCGCCTGCAGGAACGCGTTCACCGTCTGCCGCGACAGGCGGCTGGGCGCCGAAACCAGCACCGGCCCGACACCGCTCCGCACGCGCAGCGTCAGGCGCCGTACCGCTTTGTAGGTGACCTCGGCGACGATCTCGTCGACCGCGATCCGTTCCTGTCTCCCGACCTGCCGGTTCATAACCCGCTCAGCAGCACAATGCCGCCGGCGAGCAGACAGTATACACCAAAGATCCAGAAGCGCCCACCGGCCAGCACGCGCATCAGGAAGGCGATCGCGGCATAGCCGACCAGCGCGGCCACGAGCGTGCCGACCCCGAGGAGGCCCCACCCCAAGGCGGACGCGTCGGCGACCGGTTCCGGTCGGAACCCGTGCAGCAGCGTGGCCCCCAGCAGGGGCGGCACACTCATCAGGAAGGAGAACTCCGCCGCCCGCCGGGTGTCGATACCCAGGTGACGGGCCGTCGCGATCGTCGCGCCGGAACGGCTGATGCCCGGCAGGATGGCCACCGCCTGCGCCAGGCCGATGACGAGCGCGCGCCACCAGCCGAGCGGCGTGGCTTCCGGCGCCGGCAGGCGGGCGGCGTCCGGGCGGCGGAACGGGAGCGACAGCAGCAGCAGGCCGGTCACGATCAGCATCGCCGCCGCCAGGCGGTGATTCTCGTAGCAGGCTTCGAGCCGCGCGTGCGCCGCCAGGTAGATGACGATGATCGGCAACGAGGCCAGCAGCAGCGCTCCGGTTTCGCGGCAGGCGGCGGGTTCCCGGCGCGCCAGCCCCGTCAACAGGCTCCACAACCGCTGGCGGTAGAAGCCGCAGACGGCCAGCAGCGTGCCGAAATGAAGCATGGTCTCGAGACGCAGGCCGGGCAGTTCCAGGCCGAGCAGCCGTGAAGCGATCACCAGATGCCCCGAGCTGCTGACGGGAAGAAACTCGGCCACACCCTGCAAAATCGCCAGCAGGATGACTTTCGTGAGCGCGTGCACGCCGTGAAGTCTCCGTAAGGAAAAAGAGCCGGTTCCCGCGGGAACCGGCTCGTCGGATCAAAAAGGATGGCGGGAGAGACGGGGCTCGAACCCGCAACCACCGGATCGACAGTCCGGTGCGCTAACCAATTGCGCCACTCCCCCGCAGATACGGAGCGCACTATACCGGATCTCCCCCCCGCCCGCAATAGCAAAATAACCGCACCAGCCGGTTGTTGCGCCGCGGCGGGCATGCTATGCTGTGCGCATGTTCGGCGAGAAAAGCAACGCGTGGGCCTTCCGGTGCCTCCTGGCCTCGGCCTTCTGCATGGGTTTCTCCCTGCCGCTGGGGCGCCTGGGGCTTCTGGCGGCCGCCGCCTGCCTCGCCGTGGACGCCGCGCGCGGCCGGCGCCGCCTGCGCATGCCGTTGACCGGCTGGCTCTGGCTGGCCCTCGCCGCGCTGGCGGCCGTGGTGACCGCGCACGGCCTTAATCCCGAAAAGGGGCTGGGCAAGCTCGACAAGCTGATCTGGTTCATGGGCCTGCCGGTCGCCGCCTCGCTCGTTGATTCGCGCGCGCGCCTCTGGCAGGTGCTCCGGGTACTGATCTACGGGCTCGCCGTGCAGGCCCTGCGTGTCTGCATCCGCAATCCGCTCAATGCCCTGGCGATCACCGGGCGCTTCGAGGGCACCCGCATGGCGGCGCACTTCCCCTTCGCGCAGGAACTGATCCACCAGGGCAACCTGGTCGACGGGCAGCGGGTGATGGTCGGACTGGTCGGGGCGGTCGCCCTGGTCATGGGCGGCGGCGCGCTGGCGCGCCTGGGCACGCGGCGGCTGACGCTGGCGGTCGGCTGCGAGCCTGCAAACAACGGCGACGGGACGCGCGTCTGGCGCGGCCGGATCCCGCTCTGGCCGCTGCTGATCGGCCTGCTGGCCGCCGCCGAAATCCTGGTGATGAAGCGCGGTTCCTGGTTCAGCACGGGGCTCGTGCTGATCGCGCTGGGAGGACGACGCCTGCTGCGGTGGCGCCGACTGCTGCCGGTCATCTTCCTGCTGGCCCTCCTCGCGGTGGGCGTCGCGCCGGTTCGCCAGCGGCTGGCGGATTTGCGGACGGAGTTCACCACCGGCTCCGGCGGCCGCCTGGCGATGTGGACCGAGGTCGCCCCGGTGCTGCTCAAGGCGCATCCGTGGGGCATCGGCTTCCGGGCGATGACCAGCGAGCGCATGCGGGAGATCGCCCCCCGGATCGAGCGCGACCGCGATCACCTGCACTCCAACTTCGTGGAGATGGCCGTTTCGCTCGGCTGGGCCGGGCTGGCCCTCTACCTGGTCTGGATGGCCTTCCTGATGCGCGACGCGCTGGCGGCCGACGCCGCGCCGCGGCCGCTCTTCTGGATGATCCTGGCCCTTTTCCTCAACGGCGTGGTCGAATACAACTTTGCCGACGCGGAGATCGTCATCCTCCTCGGCTTGCTGGGCGGCCTGGCGGCCGCCGGACGCCGTCTGAGGGGAACGGAGGAGGCGCGCCATGGCGATCCTGGAACGATTCCGGCTTGACGGGAAGAAAGCCCTGGTGACCGGGGCCGGACGCGGCATCGGCAAGGCCTTTGCCGCCGCGCTGGCCGAGGCCGGGGCCGATGTGGCGATTGTCGACTGTCTGCCGGAGCCGGCCGCAGCCACGGCCGCCGAGATCGCCACCGCCACCGGACGACGCACGCTGGCGGTGACAGCCGACATCAGCCGCGCCGGTGATCCCGACCGCCTGGTGGCCGAGGTCGTGGCGGCCTTCGGGCGGCTCGACATCGCCGTCAACAATGCCGGTATCTCGATCCCCATCAAGCCGCTGACGGAGGTGACGGACGCGGAGTGGGAGCGCCAGCTCGGCGTGAACCTGACCGGCACCTGGGCCTGCATCCGCGCCGAGGCGCGGGCGATGCAGCCCAACGGCTACGGCAAGATCATCAACACCGGCTCCATCTGCGGCCACATCGTCTGGCCCGATCCGCAACTGCCCTACAGCGTCTCGAAGGCGGGCATCCTGCACCTGACCCGCGCCGCGGCGGCGGAGCTGATCCGCTGCGGGATCCGCGTCAACAGCATCAGCCCCGGAGTGACCCGCGTGGCCGACCTCTTCCCCGAGGTCGTGGACGTCTTCTTCCGCACCGCGCCCATCGACCGGACGGGCACGCCCGCCGACCACCAGGGCGCGCTGGTGTTCCTGGCCTCCGAGGTCTCGGACTTCATGGTCGGCCAGGATCTGGTTCTCGACGGCGGCTATTCCATCATGTAGGACGGAGCGATGGCCGAGCGCACCATCAACCCTGAAACCACGCGACGGATCCAGCAGCTCATGGAGCGGGCCGGCCTCCGGGACGCCGACGTGGAGGAGACGTTCGTGCGGGGCTCGGGCGCCGGCGGACAGAAAATCAACAAGACATCCTCGTGCGTGCAGTTGCGGCACGCGCCCAGCGGCACGGTGGTCAAGTGCCAGCAGACGCGTTCGCGCGAGGTGAACCGCTGGCTGGCGCGGCAGGAACTGGCCGGGCGGCTCCTCGAACGGATCGAGGGCGAGCAATCCGCGCGCCGGCAGGCCGCCGAGCGCATCCGGCGGCAGAAGCGCCGCCGCTCGCGGCGGCAGCGCGCGCGGATGCTCGACGACAAGCGCCAGCACGCGGCCAAGAAGGCCCTGCGCGGCCCCGTCCGGGAGTGAGCCCGGGCATCCCGCCTGCGGCTGTGCAGTCACGCGGGCTCCAGGGGTCAGCCTCTTCGCCCTCGTCCTCGTTCGCGGAACGGGGGTTATTAACGAGGATGGAGAAGGGACGAGGCGGCCGTTGTTTTGCAATCTCGGGTGAGACTTTGACAACCTCCCGCCGACGACATGGAGGTCGTCCCTCCACTTGAAATCCAGCGCCGTCTGCATGCATTCTGGAGGGGCGGGCTCCGTCCCGGCCAGATGAGGGGCAACGCCCCCTTTATCTCACGCCTTGACAGGCGTGCAGCGGAAGACGCGGCAGCCGTGGGGCGGCAGCTTGGGCACCGGGATCGTGTCGCGACCCGAGTGCTGCTCCTCGCCGGTGAAGCAGTCGACCAGGCGCAGGCGCAGGCCCGACTCGTAGGTCAGGCCGAGATGCTCGAGCAGCAGCAGGTTGCCGCAGGGATTCTCGGAGAGATTGAAGAAGCCCAGGGCGAGGTCGCCGCCCTCGAGCAGCCGCACCAGCGTGAAGCAGTCGGGGTTGCCCCAGCAGTGGTTGACGCGGTAGGCCTGCAGGGCGGCGGGATCCTGGTTGATGCGCAGCAGTGCGCGGTTGGTGACGAGCTGGACGATCTCCGGCGTCATCGTCCGCGGGTCGCACCCCAGCATGAGCGGGGAGCCCATGAGCGCCCAGAGGGCGAACTGCGTCTGGTAGTCGGCCAGGGTGCAGCCGCTGGAGCCGACGTTGCCCTTGCCGAACATGCCGACGGTCAGCATGTCGAGGTCGTTGAAGCAGTGGGGGGCCGACTGGGAGAGGCGGGGAATCTGCCCCGTGGCGATGCCGCTCATCGACTTGAAGTTGTCGGCGATGTCGCCGGTGGAGCGGTACATGTGCGCGCCGGTGGAGCGGATCCAGGCGCCGACATCCTCCGTGCCCCAGTTGCAGGCGGAGAAGAGGATGTCGCGGCCGCAGGCGCGCAGCGCCTGACCCATGCGCCGGTAGAGCAGCGGAGCCTGGCCGGAGACGGGGACGTTGCAGTAGTCGTACTTGAGGAAGTCGACGCCGAAGGCGGCAAAGGTCCGGGCGTCGAGGAACTCGTGGCCGAAGCTGCCGGGGTAGTCGGCGCAGGTGCGCACGCCGGCGCAGGAGTACATGCCGAACTTGAGGCCCCGGCCGTGGATGTAGTCGGCCAGCGCCTTCAGGCCGCCGGGAAACTTGGCGGGATCGGCGACGATCTCGTGCGTGCGGGGATCGCGCTCGCGGAGCGACCAGCAGTCGTCGATGACGATGTAGGTGTAGCCCGCCTCCCGCAGCCCAAGCTCGACGACGCGGTCGGCGGCGGCCTTGATCAGCGCCTCGTTGATGTTGGCGCCGAAGGTGTTCCAGGTGTTCCAGCCCATGGGCGGTGCGGGGATCAGCATGTGCTCTGCTCCTAGTCCTGCGGCGCGACGAGCGCGGCGGCGTTGCGGCGCACGAGCTGACTGACGAAGGCCAGCACGGCGGCTTCCATGTCGGCGGGCGTGTGGCCCGTTTCCTGCGAGAGCCGGGCGGCGATCACCGCCAGACTGCGGCGTCCGTCGATCAGTTCCACCGTCCGGCGCCCGAGGTCGTCGAGCACCAGCCGCCGCCTGCGGGCGGGGGTGCCGAAGAGGCGGCCGAGCAGTGAGGGGGGGCGCCGCCGGGCGGGCTGCGCGACGGGCCAGGCGAGCAGGCAGCCGTGGCGGCGGTCGCTGATGCGCTCGACCTGCGGGTGGAGGTGCGGAACGGCCCGGATCAGCGTGGCCGCGTCGACCGTGCGGGCACCGGGCGGCAGCGCGGGGGGCGGGGCCGCAACTTCCAGTCGTTTTTTACTAGAAAAAAGACGCATAAAACTAGGCTTGCTTTGAGGCTCCGCTGTTGTACCGTAGCAGGCGATCCCAATCAATGGCCCCATCCGGTCGGCAGAAGTCCGCGGTGAACTCGCGAAGGAACCGGTTCCTGTGCATGTCGCGACCCGCATGCCTAGCGTCCCTGGGTGTCCTGCTTCATGGCCTCGAGGGAGAACTCCTCGCGTGTG
>CAZYRQ010000031.1:0-12492 GCA_964649455.1 uncultured Lentisphaerales bacterium | reverse complement strand
TTCTTTGCGATTCAACAAAGTTGAATCGCACCCCCCATTACCCGCCACCACACTCCCCGCTATGCCTCTGCCGCGAAATCCGGTATGCTGGCGGTTATTGGGCGATAATGCGCGGCGCCTGTCAGCGTGCGGAGCAGTCGGCCGGATGGGAGAGCGGAAACATGCGAGCGCTGAAAGCTGGTTTTGTCGGGTTCGGGGAAGTCAACACCCCGCGTGAATTCATCGAGCCGCGCTGTGCCACGGCAGCCGGGTGGCTGAAGGCCCGCGGGGTGGGCCTGACGGTCACCGACCCGGTCAGCGACGATCCCGCCGGCGCCCAGGCCGCGCGTGCCGCGAAACAACTGGCGTCCGGCGAGTGGGATGTGCTGGTCGTCTGCATCGCGGGTTGGATTCCCTCGTGGGCCGTGCTGCGGACGATCCAGGACTTCCGGCACAAGCCAATGGTGCTCTGGGGCCTGAGCGGCTGGCAGGACGGCGGACGTTTCGTCACGACGGCCGACCAAGCCGGCTCGACCGCCTTGCGTCAACCGCTCGCCGAACTGGGCTACACCTTCACCTACGTGGTCGGCCGCATGAACGCGCCGCCGCCGGTCGACCAGGTTATCACCGCCATCCGAGCCGGCGCGGCGACCGCCGCGCTGCGCCGGGCGACGATCGGCATGGCGGGCTATGCCGACATGCGGCTCTACGGCACCCGCTACGATGCCGTCAGCCTGAAGCGCGACATCGGGCCCGAGGTCGAGCACTTCGAGCTGCTGGAGGCGGCCCAGGGGATGGAGGCGATTCCCGTCGCGGAGGTCGAACCGCTGGCGGCCGCCGTGCGCACGCGCTGGCGCTTCACCCGCGAGCCGGCGCCGGGCACGGTGGAGCAGTCCGTGCGTCTCTTCCTCGCCTTCCGCCGGATCATCGAGTCGCGCGGCTATGCCGCCTTCTCGTACAACGACGTGGATGGCGTCAAGCGCCTCCTCCACTTCGCGCCGGCAGGCGCGCTGACCCTGCTGCATGACGAGCTGGGCATACCGTCCGTGCCCGAGAACGACGTGCTGGGGTCGGTGACGCAGCTCATCATGCACCTGCTCACGGGACAGATCGCCGCCTACCTCGAGTTCTACGAGTTCACGCGGAACGGCGCCCTGATGGGCGTGCCGGACTATGTGCCGTCGGAGATCGTCGACGGGCCGGTGACCGTGATGCCGAACGCCTTCGGCTCGTTCGGCGAAGGGCTGCTGAACGTCTCGCGGCTGAAGACAGGGACGGTCACGCTGGCCCGGCTCTGCCAGGTCAACGGGCGCTACCGGCTCCATGCCCTGCTGGCCGAGGCCGAGACGCCGCCGGCCTGGGAGGAGGCGGGCTGGGCGCCGCCCGCGCCGCAGCTCCCCAGCCTGCACATCCGGCTGGCCGACCCCGAGGCCTTCCTGCAGCAGGTCATGGGACAGCACTACATCCTGACCTACGGCGACCAACTGCCCCTGATCAAGGCCCTTTGCCGCGTGCTGGGTATCGAGTGGTTCTGAGGCCGGGTACGATGGGCTGGGGCTGGTACACGGGCTTAGACCGTAGGTTAGTATCTGGGGTGTGGGCGAGGCGCTTGATGAGGCGGGCGGAAATAACTCAATACACGGGGCGCTTGCCGAACCAAGGCGGACGACACGGAGGTCGTCCCTCCAGCCTCCATAACCAGCGTCTTTCAAGGGAACTGGAGGGTTGGGCTCCGTCCCGACCGGTTACCGTCGCCGCGGCGCTGGTGGCGGCTCTAGTTATGGTCGGATGCGGACGGTCGCCTGCGGTTGGCAGCACCGGCGACGGTGCCGCGCCGCGGATCATCTCCCTGGCGCCCAGCGTGACGGAAATGCTCTTCGCCATCGGTGCAGGCTCGAACCTAGTGGGCCGGACCGACGTCTGCAACTGGCCGCCCGAGGCGGCTGCGGTGCCGGTGGTCGGCAGCTTCGGCAGGCCTTCGATAGAAGCTATCCTCCGGCAGCGGCCCACGCTCGTGCTGACGGTGGATCTGGAGGACGAGCGCATCCTCGATCCGCTCGCGCGCGCCGGCATCGCGCACCGGCGCATCGCCTGCGAAACCCTGGACGACATCCCGGTGGCCATCCGTGCCGTGGGATCCCTCGCGGGGGCGCAAGCCGCAGCCGCCGTGTTGGCCGACCGCTTGGCCGCCGAACTCTCACGGCTCCGGGCAGGGGACGTGGCCGCGGCGCCCGACGAGTTTCGCCCGCAGGCTTTCGCCGAAATCTGGGGCGATCCGCTGATGACTGCGGGGCGGCGATCATTTGTCGCCGAACTCGTGCGCCTGGCCGGTTGCGACAACCTGGGCGATGCCGTCGACGGCGCCTATTTCACAGTTTCGCCGGAGTGGGTCATCATCCGCGATCCCGAGATCATCTTCTGCCTCTACATGACGACGGGGACGCAGGCGGTGCAGCGCGTGGCCGGACGGGTCGGCTGGCAGGCGGTGCGCGCCGTCCGACGCGGCACGGTCTACGACGGCTTCGACACGGATCTCCTCTTCCGGCCCGGCCCGCGCGTGCTCGAGGGGATCGCCGCCCTGCGGGCCTGCGTCGATCTGAGCCGCGAGGTGTTGCCATGACGCTGGAGATCCCGCTGCCCGGGTGGTTCGCGGCCTGGGCCGCCACCCTGCCGTCGCGGCTGGACGACGATGCGGCGGCCATGTCCGTGGCGCTGGAGGCGTGCCGGCGCAACCTGGACAACGGCACCGGCGGGCCGTTCGGCGCCGTGGTTCTCGAAGCTGAGACGCGGCAGTGGCTGGGGATCGGCGTCAACCTGGTGGTCTCCGGCCGGGCGTCCGTCCTGCATGCCGAGATCGTCGCGCTCACGCTGGCGCAACAGCGCGCCGGTACCGACAACCTCGCGGCCGGCGGACGATCCGTCACGCTGTATGCGACTGCGGAACCCTGCGCGATGTGTCTGGGGGCGATTCCATGGAGCGGCGTGAACCGGGTCGTCTGCGGCGCGCGAGACGCCGATGTGCGCGCCATCGGTTTCGACGAGGGCGACAAACCGGTGCGCTGGGTGGAGAAGTACCGCCGCCGCGGCATCGCGGTCACACGGGATTTCCGGCGGGCGGAGGCTGTCGGGTGGCTCGCGCGCTACGCGGCGGAGGGTAATGTCCGGTATGGACCGCGCGCTTGAACGCCCCCGCGGTCGCTTGGCGCCGAGTCCCACCGGCGCCCTGCATCTAGGCAACGCCCGCTCCTTCCTGATCGCCTGGCTGAGCGTGAGGAGCCGGGGCGGCACGCTGGTGCTGCGGATGGAGGATCTCGATCATCCCAAGAACAAGCCCGGCGCAGCGCAAGCGGCGCTCGATGACCTGCGCTGGCTCGGGCTTGACTGGGACGAGGGGCCCGACGCGGGCGGCCCCTGCGCCCCCTACGTTCAATCGGAGCGGGTGGAACGGTATGCGGCCGCCTTACGGCAGTTGCAGCAGGGCGGGCACGTCTACCCGTGCGTCTGCACGCGGCGTGATGTCGCGCAGGGACAGTCGGCACCGCATCTTGACGACGTTTCGCCACGCTATGACGGCGTGTGCGACGGGCGCTTTACAGACTACGATGCGGCCCTGCGCCTCCGGTTGGCTGCGGACGGCTCAGACGCCGTCGTCTCGCCCAACCAGTGGCCCGCCTGGCGGTTCCGGGCGCGGGGCGTGACTTGTTTTGCCGACGTCTTCCAGGGCGAGCAGCAGGGCGGCGTCGGCGCGGCGGAGGGCGACTTCGTCCTCGCGCGCCATCCGCAGGGCGCGGGCTACATGCTGGCCGTGGTGGTGGACGACGCGGCGATGGGCATCACCGAGGTCGTGCGCGGCGACGACCTGCTGCCGGCCACGCACCGCCAGTTGCTGGTCTACCAGGCGCTGGGCCTCCATCCGCCGCGCTTCTGCCATGTGCCGCTGGTCGTGGGCGCGGAGGGGCGGCGGCTCGCCAAGCGGCATGGCGACACGCGGCTGTCGGCGCTGCGGGAGCGGGGGCTCAGCGCGGAAGCCGTCGTCGGGCTGCTGGCCTGGTGGTCGGGCTGGGCGTCATGGGGCGAGGCGCTGACGCCCCGATCGCTGATCCCACGCTTCGACCTGGGGCGTTTGCCGCGGGAGCCGGCCGTGCTGGACGCGCGGATCCGGGCGTGGCTGGGTCTTGCCAGCCGGCAAGGCCCATGAACAACACGTGGTTCTACCACGAAGAACACGAAGCACACGAAGCACACGAAGGATTCGGAAGGATGTTTGCCTCACTTTGTCTTCGTAACGAGCATGTTGGGATGCAGGCCACCGCGTGCGCTCTGACGCGGAAAAGCCGGCTCAGCGCTCGCTTGGCGGAATTTCCAGCCGCACGACGGAGCACTGGTCGAAGGCGTCGATACCCTGGGCGCTGCGCGTCTCGTCCATCGCGCGGCCGTTGAGGCAGATGCCCAGGGTAGCGCCGTCGGGGCTGATGTCCAGACCGAAGGCGCCGCCCGCGAGATAATTCATCTGATCCCGGAGGCAGTCGAAGAGGAAGGCGATCACCTTGCGGCGGTTCGTGCGCGTGTCGTACTGGATGACGGGACAGCCGATCCCTTGCGCCCCGCCATGTGCGCCGGGCATGAAGTAGAGGTAGCGCTCGTCGGGCGACAGCTTGCAGACGGCGGTGTAGGCGGGCCCCGAGTCGAACGTTCGGCAGAGCACGCGGACCGACTCGTCGTGGGTGTCGAAGGCGAACAGGACGCCGTCCCAGGTGATGCCGTAGGCGATGCCCTCCCGGTTGCAGCGGCTGGCGGCACGCAGCATGCGGCCCGGCAGGATGACGCCGGTCTGAACGACGGTTTCGGTTGCGGGGTCGAAGCGTACCAGTCGGCTGGGCGCCGCGACCGTGCCAGGCTGGTTCTGGCCGGTCTTGCGCTCTGCCTGGTAGCCCGAAGAGTACCAGACGCGTCCATCCTGCGCGACGATGATCGCTCGGGCGGCATCGGGTTCGGGATCGCCACAGTAAATCGTTTTCCGCTTCACAAGGTCGTAAACGAAAAAGCGGCTTTTGCCGCCCTGGCGCTCGCCGCCGGGGCCGACGCCGTACATTCGTTGCGAGGGCGCATGGATCACGGAGGCGGCCACACTGCAGTAGGGGGCGGGAGGATTGAGCCGTTCGGTCTGCCCCGAGACCAGATGCCAGCGGATCAACGGGTCGCCCGTGTAGTGGTGGGCGTCGTCGGCTCCCTTGCCGCCACGGTAGCCGGCAAAGTAGAGCCAGCCATCGAATTCCATCAGCGGCGCGTGGATCTTGCCAGGTGCGTAGTCCGTCAACGGCGCCGCTAGCACGCGGTTGACATCGACGATCATCTCGGCGTGGATGCCGGTGACCTTGTAGACATAGGTGTAACCATGCGGGCCGGCATGGTCGCCGATCGAACAGTAGAAATTGGTGTCGCTGCCGAAGCGGGCGTCGCCCCAGGAACTCCAGAGGCTGGCGCCCGGCCATTGTCCTGGCAGCAGGAAGAACTGGATATCGGGAGGTGTTCGGGCGACGTCGTAGTCGCCGGTGGCCGCCGCGGGGGCGTCCAGCAGGGCACGGGGCGCGGGCTTTACGCGCCTACCTCCATTGATGGCAAAGCGCCAGTCTTCAGGCGGGCCCTTGGCCGGCGGCGGGCGGTTCGGCGCCGGTGGGGCGGCAACGAGCGGCGCGCAGGCTGCACCCAGAAGCAGAGCGGAAGCGACAGGGCCGAGCAGGCTTAGACTGCGAATCGGTGTTTTCATGCGACAAGCCAATGGGGCAGCCGCTCGCGGTGCCGATTCAACCGGAGAACGTGCGCCCGCGCGGGGCTCGATCCCGTTCCCTCTCGATTTGGGCCTGCCGTACGGCGGACGCCACCGCGCGCGAGCGCATTTCCTGCATTGATCGTTCCGGTTTAGAAGCGGAAGTTCAGCGCCGCATTGAACGCCTTGTCGTCGTCGAAGGCCTCATAGGACAGACTCAAGGTCGTTTTCCGCGTGAGGTAGATATCGAGCCCGCCGGTGAGGCCGAACGTGGTGCCGGTGAGTTCCACGCTGTCCTCGTCATCGAAGCTGATGCCGTTGTACACGGGGCCGAAGAAGAGGCCGATGGCCTCCGGCCAGTAGCGCTTGTTGCCGATCAGCTCGTTAACGACGCTCAGCGTGAGGGTGCCGTAGGTCTCCACGTAGTCGTTTTCCCGACCGTTGATTTCGGGACTGGCGGCGCTGAGCTGGGCCAGGGCCTGCAGGCGCAGGCGGGTCTCCAGCGTCAGGTTGCTGAGCAGGTCGTGATCCAGCAGGTTGGCCCAGATGCCGGCGCCGTACTCGACGGACGGGTCGTTGTCGCCGCTCCAGGGTTCCACCTTGGCCGTGACGGAACCCAGGAAGCCGTAGATGGAGACCCAGGAGAGTAGATCATGCCCGACATGCATGATGAACTTGTTCTGCTTGAGCGTGGACAATTCGGAGTCGTTGACCTCGCGGTCGGCGTAGCGGTAGAACCCACCGAGATGCCAACCGCCCAGGTTGTCCGCGGCCAGCAGGTAGTGCGCGCCGGAGGCCTCGGCCGCCCGGGGAGAGGCCGCAGCGGGCATGGCGGTCAAACCAAGGGTTGCCAGGAGGGTGACCAGAAGAATCGGGCTTGATTTCATGTAGGCTTGTCCTTACAGTTGTACCCCTGCAAAGCAGACGCGCTCGCCGTTCCAGAAGACGATCTCTGCTGAACGGGGCAATATGCTAGCGTATTGCGGAGAAAAGACAAGGAGTATTGTCGTGAAGCACATGATTTTCTTTTTCAGCCTCCTCGCGGGCCTGATGCTGAGCGGGTGTTTCGAGCACCGCGAGGCGCCGGAACGGCTGGTGTCGGCCGTGGGCCTCGAGGCCGCGCTGCAGCAGCGCGACACGGTGCAGAAGGTCGATCTCGGCGGACTGAAGCTGGAGCGACTGCCCGACGCCCTCGCGGAGATGCCGCGCCTGCAATGCCTCTTGCTGCGGCGCGCGGAGACCGGGGATTTCGAGGTGCTGCCGCGGCTCGGCGCCCTGCGGATGCTGGATCTCTCGGAGATGCGGCTCGCGCGGCTGCCGGATGCGGTGGCACGCCTCGCCCCGCTGCAGTGGCTCTACCTATCGGACAACGCCCTCACCAACCTTCCCGCCAACCTGGGCGCGCTGGAAAACCTGGCCTACCTGAATCTCGACCGCAATCGACTCGCGGAACTGCCGGCGACTCTGGGAGACCTGCGCGGTTTGCGTTGGCTGCGGCTGAACCAGAACCAGCTCGCCTCCCTGCCGGATGAAATCGGGTCGCTGACGCAGCTCCAGCGGCTCTACCTCCGCGGCAACCGTCTCCAGTCGCTTCCCGAGACACTCGCCGCGTGCCCGCTGATCGAGGATCTGGCTCTCTCCGAAAACCGGCTGGAGGCGTTCCCCGAGGTGCTGACGCGGCTGCCCCGGCTCCGCAACCTCGATCTGAGTGGCAACCCGCTGGCCACATTCCCGGAGCAGGAGACGCTCGCCCGCATGGAGGCGCTCCGCCTGCTGACTCTGACCCGCTGCAACGTCGCGCCGGCGTTGCGCGCGCGCCTGCGTGCCGCCCTGCCTCAATGTCTGATCACCTTTTAGCGTTAAGCATTGGGCCTTTCGGTTCACAACCCTGAAACAGAGCTCCAGTCCGGGTGCTTCGCTGGCATGAAGTCTGCTTTTGCCGTTGTGACATGTCGGATATCCGTTCATACGCGCTCGCCTGGGTTGCCGGCTCACTGCTGATGGCGCTTGCCGGCTGCATGACGCCCGAGCGCGCCCTGCGGCAGACTGAACGCATCGGCAACCGCCTGGCGGCCGACTACCGGCAGCAGGTCACCGGCAACACAAACCGATTCACGATCACCCGTCCCTCCGACCGCCTGCGTGTCCGGCTGCAGTTGGCGCGAGAGGAGGGCGCGACCAACGAACCTCCGCTGCCGGTTCCTCTTGTGCTGACGCTCGACGACGCGCTGGCCGCAGGCGCCCGCAACAGCAACGAATACCAGGACAGCAAGGAGTCGGTCTTCAACGCGGCGCTCGACCTGCAACTGCAGCAGCACGCCTTCGAGACGACCTTCGATGGTCTTTTAGGCGGCGGTCTCGCACGCTCGGAATCCGGCGGGGGAGAATCGGGCGACACGACGTCGGAACAGGCGACCGGCAGCGGCAAGGGCACCCTGACGCGCAAGCTGGCCCACGGCGCCACCTTGACCGCCTCGCTGGGACTCGATGTCATCCGCCTGCTGACGGGCGACCGCAGCACGACGCTGGGACTGCTGGGCGACGCCACCGTCAAGATCCCGCTGCTGCGCGGCTCGGGCCGCCTGATCGCCATGGAGTCCCTGACGCAGGCGGAACGCAACCTGATCTACGCCATCTACGGCTTCGAGAGTTTCCGCCAGAATTACGCGGTCCAGGTGGCCTCGGGCTACTACAACCTGATCGAGGCCTCGCAGCGTGTGGTGACCCTCCGGGAGAACCGGCAGCGGCTCTCCGACAACTACCGGCGCGCGCAACTGCTCAGCGAGGCCGGACGCCTGCCGCAGGTCGAACTGGATCAGACGCGCCAGGATCTGCTCCGAACCGACGACCAGCTTGTCGGCGCCGTGCAGGCGCGGCAGGCGCAGATCGACGGATTCAAGATGACGCTGGGACTGCCCGTTGACGCCGCCATCGAGATCGACATGCGCGAGCTCGACCGCCTGCAGGCGGCGATGGGGCTCTCCCCAAGCCTGACCAACCTCGTGTCGCTGACCGCCCCGCCGCCCCCTTTCGCCGAACCCGAAGCCCTGGCGCTCGCCCTGACCAACCGCCATGACCTGATCCTCGCGCGCTACCGACTGGAAGACGCGGAACGCGCGCTCAAGATCGCTGCGGATGCCCTGCGTCCCGACCTCGGCCTCGGTGGCTCCGTCCGGGTAGGCCAGAACCGCAAGGACGGCGGCAAGGCCAGCGACAAGACGGACTACTCGCTGACCCTCGACGGGGGGCTGCCGTGGGAGCGCGCCTCGGAGCGCAAGGCCTACCGCGCCGCCGCCCTGGCCGTCGACAGCGCGCGGCGCGCGCTCGAGGCGGCGGAGGACAACGCCCGCCAGGCGGTTCGCACGGGCCTCCGCGACATCGCCTCGGCCTGGTCGTCCTTTGTCATCCAGGCCGAGGCGCTGCGCGTCGCCGAGCGGCGCGTGCGCAGTTCCGACCTCTTTCAGCAGGCCGGCCGCGCCAGCACACGCGATGTGCTCGAAGCGGAGAGCGCCCTGCTGGGCGCGCGCAACGCGCTGGTCTCGGCCGTCGTCAAATACCGTCTGTCGGGGCTCTCGCTGCGCCGGGACCTGTCGGCTCTGGAACTATCGGAGGAAGGATTGTGGCGTGAACCTCTTGACTAATCAAACGGATCCGAAGCCGTCCTTCTGGCGGCGCGCCCGCGCGGGAGTCGCAAGTCTTCTCGTGCTGACGGCGCTCGGCCTCCTGCTGGCGCGCGGCCTGTTGTCCGGGAGCGGCGACGAGACGGGGCCCCTCTACACGGTGCAGGAGGGTCCGCTGACCATCTCGGTCGTGACCGCCGGCACGGTGCAGAGCCGCCGCACCGCGACCGTGCGTAGCCAGGCCGAGGGCCGGAACACGGTCATCTGGATCATCGACGAGGGACGCACCGTTACCAATGGACAGATCCTGGCCGAGCTCGACGCCAGCGCCCTCGCCGACCGCAAGACCGACCAGCAGATCCTGGTCGGAAACGCGGGGTCGGCCCTGATCGCCGCCACGGAGAAGCTGGCGATCGCGCGCATCGAGCGCGAGTCCTCCGTCTCGGCGGCGGAGTTGAAGCTGCAGCTCGCGCGTCTCGAGCAGGAGAAGTACCAGAAGGGCGAGTACCCGCAGACGCTCCAGGAGTCGGAAAGCAAGATCGCGCTGGCGCGCGAGGAGGTCGAGCGCGCCGCCGAGAGCCTCGGCTGGACCCGCAAGCTCGCTGCGGAAGGCTACCTGACGCGCAGCGAGCTGCAGGCCGATGAGATGGCCGTCAGGCAGAAGCAGATCAGCCTGGAGGCCGCCGTCACCTCGATGAGCGTCCTGACCAACTACTCGTCGCGCCAGCAGCAGGCCACCCTGGCCTCGAACCTGCGACAGGCCGAGATGGATCTGGAGCGCGTGCAGCGCCAGACGCGCGCCAACGTCGTGCAGGCCGAGAGCGATCTCAAGGCGCGCGAGCTGGAGGCGGAACGGCAGCGCGCCAAGCTGTCCAATCTGGAGCAGCAGATCGCCAACTGCCGCATCGTCGCGCCCACCAACGGCGTCGTGATCTACCATTCGACCATGCAGGCCTCGCGCCGCCGCTGGGGCGGCGAGCCGCTGCAGGCCGGCTCAACGGTGGTCGAGCGCCAGGAGCTGCTGCAGATCCCGATCGACGGCGACATGATCGTGGAGCTCAGCGTGCCGGAATCGAGCCTGACCAAGCTCAAGCTGGGCCAGGCCGCGCGCGTCAAGGTGGAGGCGTTGCCGGGAGCCGAGTTCACGGGACGCCTCAGCAAGATCGGCCTGCTGCCGGATGGGCGGAATGCCTGGCTCAACCCCGACCTGCAGCTCTACAACTGCGAGATCGAGCTCGATGAATCCGGCGATCTGCGCTCGGGGATGAACTGCGAGACGGACATGATGATCGAGCATCACGAGCGGGCCTTCTATGTGCCGATCCAGTGCGTCATCCGCGTGGCAGGCCAGCCGGTTGTCTATGTGGTGGAGAAGGGCGGGGCCGTGAAGCGCCCCGTCACGCTCGGTCTGGACAACAACCGCGTCGTGCATGTCGTCGAGGGTCTCGCCGAGGGCGAACAGGTGCAGCTCAATCCGCCGCTGGAGGCCGGCGCAACAACCGCAGCCAATGGCCGGGCGCCATCGGGAGTTGCCACGGCACCGAACGGTGCGGCGCCGGGCACCGCGGCGCCCAAAGCCACGGCGCCAGACGCGACGGTACAGGAGACTCCGCCGCCCGCCGCGCCGGCGGTCGGTGCTCCGGCCCCTGATGAGGGCGGTGATCGTCCGTCGCGCAAGGCGCGTCAGCAACGACCGCCGCGCGGTGCGGCTCCGCCCGCCCCGGCGGCAGGAGCCGGAGGCGCATGAGCGCGACCGCAGCGCCGGATGCTGACGACGGGGGATCGCAGGTTGTCCTTCGGCTGGCGTCCGTCACCAAGCGCTACCGTGTCGGCCAGGAGCAGGTCGACGCGCTGGCGGGGGTTTCCTTCGGCGTCCGCGGCGGCGCCTTCCTAGCCATCATGGGGGCAAGCGGCTCCGGCAAGAGCACGCTGCTCAACATCCTGGGCTGCCTCGACCGGCCTTCATCGGGCGAGTACTGGCTCAACGGCGTCAACGTCGCCCACATGAGCGACGATGCCCTCAGCGACCACCGCCTGCATAACCTGGGCTTCGTCTTCCAGAGCTTCCATCTGATCCCGCAACTGACCGTCGCCGAGAACATCGCCCTGCCGCTCTTCTACCAGGGACTCCCGCACGAGGAGCAGCAACGTCGCGTGGCCCGGCTGGCCGCCGACGTCGGCGTCGACAACCGGTTGCGCCACCGCCCCTCGGAACTCTCGGGCGGCCAGCGCCAGCGCGTCGCCATCGCGCGCGCCCTGGCCAACGATCCTCCCGTGATCCTGGCCGACGAGCCGACCGGCAACCTCGACACGACCACCAGCCGCCAGATCATGGAACTCCTCGCGGAACTGAACCGCGGCGGCCGCACGATCCTCATGGTCACGCACGAGGAAGACATCGCCAACTACGCGCGCGCGCGCATCTACCTGCGCGACGGGGCCATCCGCCAGATCGACGGCGAGGTGCTGCCATGACGGGCCTGCAGCTCATGCCCCTGGTGCTCATGGGGCTCACGGACATCCTGCGGCACAAACTGCGCTCGTTCCTGACGATGCTGGGCGTCGTCTTCGGCGTGGGGAGCGTCGTGGCCATGCTCGCCGTGGGGGAGGGGGCCAGCCAGCAGGCGCTCGACGCCATCCGCAAGCTCGGCAGCCAGAACATCATCCTCACGGCCGTCAAGCCTCCCGAGGGCGGCGCCGAGGGGATCCAGCGGTCGAGCCGCATGAACACCTACGGCCTCCTCTATGCCGACGAGGCGCGCATCATCGAGACGATCCCCGGCGTCGTCCAGACGGTGCCCGCGCGCTTCATGCGCAAGCAGGGTTTCCTCGGTGCGCTCTCCATGGAACTGCGCGTGGTCGGCACCACGGCCGCCTGGTTCGAGGTCGTCGCGCGGCCCGTGGTGGCTGGACGCCTGCTGTCGGCCCAGGACGAGCGCTCGCGCGCGACGGTCTGCGTGCTGACCGAGAACGGCGCGCGCAAGCTGCTTGGCGGCCAGCACACCATCGGCCAGACCCTGCGCCTGGGATCGACCTTCTTCGAGGTCGTCGGGATCGTCCGCAACGCGGAAAGCACGGGGGGCATGCAGACGCCCGACCGCGAGACCGACGTCTACATCCCCATGA
>CAZYRQ010000030.1:0-12967 GCA_964649455.1 uncultured Lentisphaerales bacterium | reverse complement strand
GCAGAAAGACGAAGCGCGGCGCCCCCCAGGCGAAGAAGAGGAGGCTCGCCGCCAGTGCGACGCCGTTGCGGGCGCGCACGGGCGCGAGGGTGTAGACCGCCAGCGTCAGCGGCAGGAAGAGATAGAGGAATGTCAGCGAACTGAAAACCACGGGGAGCCACCTGCGCCGCACGCCGGCGGCGTCCGACCTACTACATCTTTACCTTCAACTTGTAGGTACGGATTTCGAAGGGGGCCAGCTCGACCTCCACGCGCCGCGCGCCGCGATGTACCGCGCCGTCCCGCCACTCCATGAGGTCGGTTTCGACCAGCTCGGCGTCCGCAGGCAGCGTCAGCACGCCGC
Organism: uncultured Lentisphaerales bacterium; assembly: GCA_964649455.1. Classification (GTDB taxonomy): domain Bacteria; phylum Verrucomicrobiota; class Kiritimatiellia; order RFP12; family JAAYLN01; genus JAAYLN01. The sequence continues at coordinate 12,624 of CAZYRQ010000030.1, read as the reverse complement.
GCGAGCGGCAGCCGCGCGTCTCGACCAGGCGCAGCGCGAGGCACGCATCGCGCTCGGCCTTCTTGAGTACCTCCAGCGAGATCCCCTGCCCCTCCAGCGTGCAGGGCAGAGCCGAGTTCGGACGCACCGCGCGCCCGTGGATGGCCAGCGGTGGCTGGTTCAGCATAGCCGCCTCGGCCATGACGTCCGAGGCGATCAGCGTGCCCTCGTGCGGCAGCAGCGCATAGGTGAAGACCTGTTCGCCGATGTCGGCATCCGGATCGGGATGCACGGGCGAACGCAGCAGGTTGAGGTCGAGGCGCTGCCCGTCGAGCTTGTGGCCGTACTTGCAGTCGTTGAGCAGGGCGACGCCGTACTGGTTGTCGGAGAGGTCGACATAGCGATGTGCGGCGACCTCGAAGCGCGCCATGTCCCAGCTCGTGTTGCGGTGGGTGGGCCGGCGCAGGTAGCCGTACTGGATCTCGCAGGCGGCCTCGGCGGCGTCGATGCCGGTGTCGAAGGAGACGCGCAGCATGCGGTGGATCTCCTGCCAGTCCACGCGGGTCTCGAAGCTCAGGCGGCGGCTCTCCTTGGATAGCCCGATCCGCTGGTGGATCTTGGTCTGCTCGCCGATCGCCAGCTCGAATTCGAGCGTGTCGCGTACCGGGCCGGCGCGGAGACCGGTGTTGGCGACGGGACGCGCCAGGTCGACCCGCTCCTGCTGGTACCAGGGGTCGATCTCCCAGGCGTCGTAGTTGTGGGGGCGGTCGGCATAGAGCGCCAGCTGGTTGCCGCACCCCCCGGGAGGTAGCAGCTCGATGTTGCGAACCTTGTCGAAAATGCCGGTGATGACCGCGCTTTCGTTGAAGGTGTAGCGGATCAACGCGTTCTCCAGCACCCGGGCCGCGGGTGCCACGCGCGGGGCCGCCTGCCTTCGCGCCGCACCGCGCCGCAGCGTGGTCAGGCTGTAGGGCGGCAGGGTCAGGCTGACGAGAACCCCGTCGGTCTCGTCCTGCGCCGCCACCTCGGCCCCGTCCGCCGTCATGATCCGGTGAGCCTTCCAGGAGGCGTCGAGCCGGAAGGGGGCGGTGAAGGGCGTGCCAAGACTGTTGAAGAGCGTCACGCTGTCGGGAGCGGCGCGCAGGAGGTGCCGCGCCGCGCGCGCCAGCAGCCGTTCGCAGGTGGTGAGGCCTTCGGCGTACTGTCGTTCGGCCTCCACGTAGACCCGGTTGATACTTGATCCCGGCAGGATGTCATGGAATTGATGGGTCAGCAGCCGCTTCCAGACAACGTCGAGTTCTGCCTGCGGGTAGTGCTCCAGGGGCAGCATCGAGAGGAACATCTCCGTCTCGCGCAGCCGGAGCTCCAGCTTGCGGTTGCCGCGCTTGGTTCGGGCCTGCGTCGTGTAGGTGCCGCGGTGGCACTCCAGATAGAGTTCGCCGCGCCACATCTCCAGCCGGTCGGCGCAGGCCAGCAAGCGTTCGAAGAAGCGGTCCGCCCGGCCGAACGTCACGCGCGGCGCGCCGTTAAGCGAGTGGCTGCGCAGGCCGTGCTCGACATGCTCTTCGCGCGGTCCGCCGCCGCCGTCGCCGATCCCGAAGAGGCTCAAGAACCCGTCGAGGACGCCATTCTCCTTGAAGCGGTTCTGCGCGGCGCGCAGATCCCCCGGCAGGAGATTGCTGTTGTAGTTGTTCTCGGGCGGAAAGTGGGTGACGATCTCCGTGCCGTCGATGCCCTGCCAGCGGAAGGTGTTGAAGGGGAAGGCGTTGTGATTGTTCCAGGAGATCTTCTGCGTCAGGAAGACATCGACGCCCGCGCGCCGCAGGATCTGCGGCAGGGCGGCGGAGTAGCCGAAGACATCCGGCAGCCAGAGGTTGCGGATCTCGACGCCGAATTCATCCCGGAAGAAGTTCTTGCCGTGCAGCACCTGGCGCACGAGCGACTCGCCGCCCGTGACGTTGCAGTCGGGCTCGACCCACATGGCCCCCTGGCACTCCCAGCGTCCGGCGGCCACCGCCGCGCGGATCTTCTCGAAAAGCGCGGGATAGTGCGCCTTGACCTCCGCGTAGAGGTGGGGCTGCGAGGCGCCGAAGACGTAGCCGGGATAGCGCGCGATCATGGCGATCTGGCTGGCGAAGGTGCGCGCCGCCTTGCGCGTGCTCTCGGCCACCGGCCAGAGCCAGCCGACATCGATGTGCGCATGCCCCACGGCCGTGACGTCGAGATCCGCCGGATTGGGTGGAACCGCCATCGCCTCGGCCAGGATGCGGCGCGCCTCGCCCGCGCCGGCGGCGCCACGAACCTCGAAAACATCCGTTGAGCGGACCATCGTCTCCAGCAGCCGATTGCGGCGGGGCGACTCCTTCTCCAGCGAGTCGAGCAGGCTGAGGAGCACCTCGAGGTCGAGCCAGTAGCGCCAGACCTCCGTCTCCAGACGAACCAGCTCCATCTGCACGACCTTGCCGGTGTAGTTCCCGTGCCGCTCGGGCGCGTCGCGGCGGGGATCGCCATGCCGGTTGATGCCGAAGAGCCCGTAGGCCGCCGCCTCGACCCAGAGGTCGACCTTCTCTCCGCCCGCGCAGGGTTCGAAGAGACGGCAGAGATCCTTGCGGAACTCGTTGGAGAAGACCGAACCGCTGGTCAGGCCGTAATACGGGCAGCCGGTGGCGTCGAAGACCAGCGACTCGCCGTTGGTGTCGAAGCGCAGGGCGACGTCCGCGCCGCGCCAGGCGCGCGGCACCTGCCCGGCCAGGTGGAACCAGGCGCTCTGCCAGGCGGTGCCCCAGACGTCGCCGACCCGGATCGGGCGGCTCTCGCCCGGCCGGCCGCGCCGCCGGGCGAACGGCACGGGGCTCTCCGTCACGCGGCACGTGGCCGTCAACGGGGCGCGATCCGAGAGGATCGATTCCGGCAGGCGCGCCAGGAACTCGCGCAGATGCGCGAGATGCAGGCCGTGCAGTTCCCTACGCATGGCGCTCCCTCACCCGCTCGAGGAGCGCCCGGATCGGCTGCTCCAGACGATCCGCCATGCGCAGGAACCCGAGGTCGGTCTGATGCACGCCGTCCACGCTGCAGTCGCCGAAGTCCTTGCCGAGGAGCGTGCTGCCGTCGATGAAGGCGATCCGCGTGTCGCCCGCGCGCCGCAGCCGGGCCACGGTCTGGCGCTGGAAGTCGCGCGCCGCGAGCCGCGCCTTCCGGGACTCGCTGTTGAAGACCTCGGAGGCGTAGGGCACCTTGGAGACGATCAGGATGCCGGTCTTCGGCCAACTCTGGCGGATGATGTCGAGAAAGACCGGCAGCGTCTCGCGGATCTTTTCGACGCCGCCGGCGTTGGCCTCGTAGTCCATGACGAAGAGCGCGGGGGCGGGCAGCGTCGCGATGACCCGCGCCACGCCGGGCTCGCCGCGCCCGCTGCCGGAGAAACCCAGATTGATGAAGGGGGCGTCGATGCGCCGGCTCAGGATGTTCGTGTAGGCCATGCCGGGGCGCGAGGCACAGCCCCCCTGCGTGATCGACGTGCCGTATATTACAACCCCCTGCTTCCAGGTGTGCGGCGGCGGCGCGGCGAGGCGGCTGCCGGCGTCGAGGCCGACTTCCAGCTCGGCCACCCCCTTGTAGAGCGGGAAGTTGATCGTCACGGTGCGGCGCTCCGCCGTCGGCAGGGTGCAGAGCGTCGCCTGGTAGGCGTCGAGGGCGCGGTTGAAGCGCGCGGTGCCGGCGACGTCCATGGCGCCGACCTCGCCGATGTAGACGTCGAACCCGGCCTCGCCCGTGGCCGGCATGTGGTCCATCGCATGCACGCCGCGCAGCTTGACGCGCAGGCTGATGCGCCGGGAGTCCGTGCGGAAGCGGAGCTGCACGCCGGCCGTGTGCCAGGCGAGGTCGTCGACCGCCTGGGTCAACTGCCCGCCGTGCTCCAGCGGCATGCGGCGGAAGGTGCCGGGCAGGGGCCAGCCCATGCCCTCGAGGCGGAAGGGCCGCGCCCAGGGGGAGTGCCAGACGAGTCCGTCGGCATCGGCGGCGGCGGCGCGCATCCGGGGATCGTGGCGCAACGCGGCGTCCTGGGTCTTCGGGCTCTTTTTCGCTTTCATGCGGAAACCTTTCGCTTGACTATGCGGCGGTTGACGCCCGGCAGTTTGTCCAAGTAAGGCGCCACCGTTCAAATAGTCGGCATTATCGCCGATCAACGGTAATAAGGCACGCAGAAAGTGGCGGAGCGTGGGAGGATTTTAGAATGGTGCTATTTCAAAATCAGGTAAAATCCGATTGACCTATCGGTCTCGAAGCAACCGATATCGACGCGGCGGCCGAGGATGCGGGGGTTTCCACCGCAATCCAGGGCTCCGGGCATCCACTCGGGGACGTAGGCTCCGGCGTCCCGGCAAGGCGACTTACCGCGGAGGCGGCAGTCGAAGACGCCCGCCCCGGGGCGGTAGTCCACGAAAGCCGGGTCGCCGGTGATACTGGCGTTGCCAAGCGCGGCGGGCAAGAGGCAATGAGATACCTGGACGGCATTGGAAGCGGCGACCGTACGGTTGATGGCGATGTCCTGCTCGATGGTCGGCACCGCGAGCGTGTTGAACACGTCCTTGTTCCCGTAGACCAGCGTGTTGCGGATGGTCGCGGCCCCCTCGATGGCCAGGCCGCCGCCGCGGGCGAGCTCCCATTGGTCGACGCCGACGACGGTGTTGCTGACAATGGTGCAATTCTCGACCACGACGTCGTTGGCGCGGACGAAGACGCCCGCGCCCGCCAGGGCGATGTTGCCGTAGATGAACGAATTACGGAGGGCGCCATACATCATGTTCACGCCCCCGCCGCCCGTTTTGCCCGCCGTCTTGCTCGAGTTGAAGAAGATGCGGCAGCGGTCGATGCGGCCGAATCGCGATTCGCAGGTGATGCCGCCGCCAGGGGTGTGAACGTTGTCGCCGGCGACATTGCGGGTGATCGTGCAATTCTCGACCGTTCCGCCGAGAGGCGAGATGACCACGCCACCGCCGCCGATATACTGCGCAGAGGAGCAGCCATTGGAGATGGTCAGCCCGACCAGTTTCGCGTACGGGTGATCCAGGTGAAAGACACGGCTTTTCCGCTTCGAGGAATAGACCGCCGTCGCTTCGGGGCCCCCCTGGGATACCATCGTCACCCCCTTGAAGACGCAAAGCTCAACGTCTGTCGGGTACCTGCCCTTGCCGAGCACGATGGTCGCGCCGTCGATCGCCTCGTCTAGTGCGTCGGCGATGTTGGTCGCCGCGCAAACCCATGCGTCGTATGGGAGCACGGGCGTGTGCCCGGCGTCCCATGTGGCCACAACGTAGTTGGTGCGCACCGCGACGTGCAACCCGTTCTCCCAGGTCTTGGACGCGGTTCCGAAACTCGGCGTCAACGTGACGGTGTAGTGTGCCGGCTCGGCGATGGCGTTGGTCACGACGGCGCCCTGGATGGTAGCGACCGGCGTTTCGCCGCCCGTGCGATAGAGCCTCCAGGTGAACACCGCGCCCTCGGGCGCGCCATTGGTCACGGCCGCGAAGACAAATGGCGTGCCTACAAACGCCTCAACCGGGGACAGAAAACCCTCGCATAAGTAAGCCATCGTGTCGGCCTCGTAGCAACCGATGTCGCCCCGCAGGCCGATGACGCGGGGATTGACGCCGCCGAAGTCTGTCTTGAGCCACTCGCCAAGGTAGTTGTCCTCTCCGGCGTCGACAAGGGGGGAGGAGGACATGAGCGAGAAGTCGCCGCGTGCGGGATCGGTGAACAGGAAACTGCCGGGCACGAAACAGGTGTCGTTGGGCGCCGCCGCGGAAAACGCGCAGTTGACAAAGGCCCCCCTCGCGGCGGCATCGGCGCAGAACCAGTCCGGCGCTCCTCCGCCCGTGTCTTTCGACGCCGAGTTACCGTAGAAGGCGCAATTGGCGATGCGCCCCGTCCCCAGCCCCGCCTGACGATAGATGCCGCCGCCGCAACCGGTGGCGCTCAGCCCGTAGGCGGTGTTGCAGACGATGGTGCAGTTGATCACGTTGCCCTTGTTCGAGGCATAGACACCTGCGCCGTGCTGGTAGGCGGTATTGTCCCGGATCAGGCAGTTCTCGACCGTGCCGTCCATCAAGTACACACCGGCACCGTCTTCGGAGATGCTTCGAACCAAGCGATTGTCCGCGACCAGCGTACCCCGCAGAACGGCCTGGGGCCCCATCATCGCCACGCCACCGCCAACTTGGTGGTAGGCGATGTCGTAGCAGTTGGAGACGATGCAACGGTCGACAAGACCGCCAGAACCGCCGATGAGCAGTCCGCGACCGTAGAAGAGCTCGGCACAACCACCCGTCAAGGTCACACCGCGCAGAACGGCACCGGGGTCGTTGATCGTGAAGAGCCGGATCTTCTTCCCCGCCGCCGGCGTGAAGACAATGGACGCGGCGCCATGGGCCGACTCGATCACGACGGGGCGGTGGATGCGCGTCTCGCTGGTCATCACATAGGTTTCGTCCGCCCCGGGGAAGAAGATGGTCGCGCCGTCAAGCGCCTCGTCCAGCGCCTCGGCCAGGTCGTTCGCCGCCGTGGCCGGCGTCGCATAGGGCGCCGTCGCCGAGCCCGTCTGCGAGACATAGTTGGTCAGGACACCGACGCGGAGTCCGCCAACTTTGATGCACGAAAGGCCGTCCGCCGCCAACTCAACGGTAAAACGACCGGGTGCCGCGAAGGCGCGCGTCGCGGAGGCCCCCTCGAACGTGTCGACGACGGCGCCGTCCGCGTCCTTGATCGTCCAGGTGCAGGCGTGGGTCGTCGCGCCTCCGATCGACACGGCGGTGAAGACGGCATTGGAGCCGCCGAAGACGGCGCCCGGTTCGATGCGCATGCCGACCACGCTGGCGGAATACTGAAACTCGATGCAGCCGAGATCGACGGCGGAACCCACAACCCGCGGGTTGCCGTTCAAATCCAACGGCAGGGAGGCCCACGTCCCGGCGTCGGCGCCGGCATTGATGGCATACGAACCAGGTGCTGGGGCGAAATCGAACGCGTCCGGATTGGCGAAGTCGAGGCGGCCCTCCAGGCCGCCCTGTCCTACCGGATGGCGGGGACACGCGCAGTTGATCAGCCCGTTTTTGTAGGCCGTCTGCTGGGCGTTCCAGTCGCGTTGCCAGCGGTCGGCCGCGAAAAGGCACCAGCCCGCGTCCAGGATGGTATTGTAGGCCGAGACGGGGCCGCGCAAATCGAGATTGCCGCCCAGCGCGACGGCGCCGTTCCCGTAGAGCGTGCAATTGCGTATGGTGCCGGCATAGGCGCAGATGCCGCCGCCAAATCGATAGGATTCGTTGCCATAGACCAGGCAGTTCTCGACGACGCCCCCCCGCGTGTCGATGCAGATGCCGCCACCGTAGTCATTGCCCGAAGGCCCAAAGTGAAAGGCGTTCCGGTCGACGATGCAGCGCGCGACCAGGGCGTCGGCGCTGCTCATGTAGATGCCGGCGCCCTTGAGATGGTACTGGGTGGTTTGGTTGTCGGTAACGCGGGAATCGACGATCGTACCACCCCCCTGGTCGATGTAAACACCCAGGCCGCTCACTTTCGCGCGCGAGCCTGTGACCTTGACGCCCGAGACAAAGGCGAACGGGCTGTTCAGGTAGAGGCCGCGCGCGGCACTCGCACATTGGAGGATCGTGCCGGTGGCGTCATCGCGGCCCGCGCCTTCCAGACGACAGGTTCCCATGACAATCTGGTTCGTCAGCGCATAGGTGCCCGCCGCGGCGCGGACGACGCCGAACGCCCCCGCGCCCGCGACCGCCTGGACGAGATCGGCCCCTGGCGCGACTTCGACGAGCGCGCCCATGACCGACGTCACCAGGCCATCGGTTGCCGGCGTGTACGTATAGGGGTTCACGAACCTGGCCTCGCCGGTCGGCCCGCCCTCCCAGTGGTGAAAGGCCAGGCCCTCGATCAAGGGCGCGGTAAGCGTCACCTCGACGCCATTGGAGACGACCACGGTCCACGGGTTCGTGTCATACGCCGCGACAGGCGCTTCCCTCCCGCCACCCCAGGCGGCCGACGCGGCCACAGCCAGCCCGCACGCGGCCGCGCGCAGGCGTTTCATGAAAATGGTGAAACGTTGTTGCATAGTCCTCTCCTCTGAATATGCAGGTAGAATGCCATATTTGCGGAAATATTTCAAATCTCCGTGGCGTACCGGGGCGCAGCAAAATGGCGCAGTTTTCGGTTTTTGACGGTATGCACGGCCAGGCGGTACATAATCTAGTGGACGACAGGTACCGTCCCTACTATCTCCGCTGGCTCCAGAGGTTCTTGACAGGGCCTTGGAGCACCGGACGCCGCGCCCCGAACGACGCGCTGGCGGCCTTCGCCCAGCAACTTGAGCAGGACGGCCGCACGGAGGAATGGCAGGTGCGGCAGGCGATCCGGTCGGTGGAACTCTTCCAGCAGCACTACCTGCGCCACATTCTGGAGACGGGGGCAGAGGTTCCCGCCGCCGTCGCGGGACAAGCGGACAACACGGAGGCGCCTAAGACGTTTGCCGCAGCGTTGGGCGAGACGCGGACCTTGGTCCGTCTGCGTCATTACGCCTACCAAACCGAACAGACCTACTTGGAGTGGCTCGGTCGCTACGGTCGTTTCGCCGAGCATCGTGCCCTGCCGCGGGCGGCGACGGACACAGCGAGGGCCTTCCTGGCGGATCGGGCGATCCAACGGAACGTGGCGGCCTCCACGCAGAACCAGGCGTTCAACGCGCTCCTTTTCCTGCTGCGCGAGGTCCTCGGACAGGACGTCAAGCAGTACCTGGGACACGCCAGCGTGGAGACGACCATGATCTACACGCATGTGATCAGAGGATTGGACAGCACGGCCGAGAGCCCGTTGGATGCGCTGGGAACCATACTATAGCCCTGCTACCAAGACGGTCGAGATCCGGCACCGCGGCGAGCAGGCGGCGCGTGTAGGGATGTTGCGGCCGGCTGAAGAGGTCGGCCGGCGTTCCCGTCTCGACCACGCATCCCTTCTGCAGCACCACGGCCTGGTCGCAGACGGCGCCTACCACGGCCAGATCATGGGCCACCAGCAGCAGCGAGAGCCCCCGCCGCTCGCGCAGATCCCGCAGGAGCCGCAGGATGCGCGCCTGCACCGAGACGTCGAGCGCCGAGACCGGCTCGTCGGCGATGAGGATTGCGGGCTCCACCGCCAGCGCCCGCGCGATGCAGACGCGCTGGCACTGCCCGCCGCTGAGTTCGCGCGGATAGCGCGCGGCGAGGTCGGCGCTCAGCCCGACCTGATCCAGCAGCGCGGCCACGCGGTCGGCCAGCGCCGCGCGTCCGCCGTGGTGGCCGCGGATGACGGTCAGCACCTCGGCCAGCGCGGCGAAGACCGTCTGACGCGGATTGAGGGCGCCGGCGGCGTCCTGGAAGATCATCTGCACCTGGTCGGTTGGCCGCGGGTAGGACGGGGTGAAGAGTGTCCTGTCCCCGAGCCGCACCGTGCCCGCGTCGGGCCGGATCAGTCCCAGCAGCACCCGCGCGAGCGTGCTCTTGCCGCTGCCGCTCTCGCCAATGAGGCCCACTGCGGCGCCGGGCGGCAGCGAGAGCGAGACGTCGTCAAGCGCCTTGAAGGCGCCCCGGCCGCGGCGCGTGAAGGTGACCGTGATCTGCTCGGCGACCAGCGGGATCATGACCGGACTCCCTGAGCCGTCGTTGCCGGCGCGCCGGCAGCAGGCCGCGGGTGGCGGCAGCGGCACTGCCGCCGCGCGCCCGCGGGATGCAACGCCGGTGCCTCGTCGCAGGCCGCGTCGCGGTACGGGCAGCGCGGTGCGAAGGTGCAGCCCGGCGGAAGCCGGGCGGGGGCGGGCACCGTGCCGGGAATGTCGTGCAGGTCGTCGCGGCCGACGGCGGAGAGCCGCGGCACCGCCCGCAGCAGGCCCTGCGTGTAGGGGTGCGCCGGATGCCGGAGCACATCGGCCGCCGGGCCGGACTCGACGACCTGGCCGGCGTAGAGCACGTGCAGCGTGTCGCTGCGTCCCGCGACGAGGCCGAGGTTGTGGGTGACGAGCAGCAGCGACATGCCCTGCTCCCGCACCAGGGTGTCGATCAGATCCAGCACCTCGGCCTGCGTGGTCACATCGAGGGCCGTCGTGGGCTCGTCCGCGATCAGCAGTCGGGGGCCACAGGCGAGGGCCATAGCCAGCATGACGCGCTGCTGCATGCCGCCGCTGAGCTCGCAGGGATAGGCGCGCAGCAGGGCGGCGGGATCGGGGAGGCGGACGCGCGCCAGCAGTTCCATGGCGTATTGGCGGCGGTCGCGGCGCGTGGACGGCATGGCCTCGTAAAGCTGGCTGCCGACACGCATGACCGGATTGAGGCTGGCGGCGGGATCCTGGAAGACGTAGGCGAAGCGGCGGCCACGCAGCCGGGCCATTGCGGACGGATCGTCGAGCAGCGAGGCGCCCTCGAAGCGGATGCGGCCGTCGAGGCGCGCCTGGTCGGTCGGCGGCAGCCGACCGATGGCCAGGCAGGTCATGCTCTTGCCGCAGCCGCTCTCGCCGACGAGCGCGACGCGCTCGCCCAACGCCACCGTCAGCGTGAGCGAGCGGACGACCGGCACCGGCCCTCCGTCGCCCGGAAAGGCGATCGTGAGGCTCTCGATCTCCAGCAGGGGAGAGGCGGCGGGCGGTGGATCGTCGGTCGGCATGCGTGCGGTTGCGGGAAGGTGTTCCGCCGGAGAATGGGTGCCCGAAGTGTAGCACCGTCCGGCACCGGGAAGCCAGCCGCGATTTCAGCCGCGATTTCAGATGCCAGCGGTCTCGGTGCGATTCACAATAGTGGATGCGCACCCAGAATTCAGGAGCCAGAATACAGAATTCAGAATTTTGCCACCTTTCGCTGACCAATGCGCCTCGGTTCCACAGCTTCTTCCTTTAACTCTCCTCGCACACCCCGTTCGGCAGCGGCTGCCGGGACGTACGCGCTGGGAGCATCCCTGCCGATCCATGGCTCAAGCGACTTCAACCGGCGCGCCGCCGAACTACAGCTCGCAGTTGTCGATGAGCCGCGTCCGGCCGGCGAAGGCGGCCAGCGCCACGAGCACGCCCGGCGTTAGCAGGGGTGCCGGTTCCAGCGTGCGGGTGTCGACGATCTCGACATAGTCCGTGCGGAGACCGCTCGCGGCGAGTTCGCGCTCGAGGCGGCGGCGCACGGCGTCCGCGTCGCGCTCGCCGCGGGCGAGCGCCTCGCGCGCCAGGCCGAGCGCGCGGGAGAGCCCGAGGGCGGCCTCGCGCTCGGCAGGCGAGAGACGGACGTTGCGCGAGCTTTTCGCCAGGCCGTCGGGCTCGCGCATGATCGGCGCGACCACGATCTCGACCGGGAAATCGAGGTCGCGGACCATGCGCCGGATGACGAGCGCCTGCTGCGCGTCCTTCTGGCCGAAGACGGCGACATCCGGGCGCACGCAGTTGAAGAGCTTCGCCACCACGGTGCAGACCCCGCGGAAGTGGCCGGGGCGCGAGGCCCCGCAGAGCCGCCGCGAGAGCGCCTCCTCGACGACCGCCGTGCTGGCGTCCGGGGCGTACATGTCCGCCGCGGCGGGCATGAACAGGGCGTCGACGCCCTCGGCTTCGCAGAGCGCCTGGTCGCGCGCCGGGTCGCGCGGGTAAACGGCATAATCCTCGCCGGGGCCGAACTGGGTCGGGTTCACAAAGAGGGTCAGCACGACACGGTCGGCCGCGGCGCGGGCCCGTCGCACGAGCGACAGATGGCCCTCGTGCAGGTAGCCCATGGTGGGCACGCAGGCAATGCGTTCGCCTGCGGCAAGCCGCTGTCGTGACCAGGCCTGCATTTCGCGGGGGGTGGTGATGATCTTCATAGGATAGGCGGATCAGGGATCAGGGCGGCGGCGCGAGCATCAGGAGCCGCCGCACATCCAGCACGGGCGCGGGCTCTCCGGCGAGATGCCAGATGGTTCCCTGGACGTCCACTTGGCATCCCACGAGGGCTTGCAGTTGTCCCTCCAGCCCGATGAGCCGGCAGAGCGGCTCGCCGCGGCCTCGACGGGGTGCGTCGGCCACGATCTGGTAGCCGCTGTAGCCCGGCGCCGTCGCGTAGTGGATCCGCGCCAGGCGCCCGGTGAAACGGGCCGACCGGTTCTGCGGGCGGTGGGCATCGGGCGTGTAGCCTGCCAGCAGCGGGGGAAGGCGCGGCAGCGTGATGGCCGGGGGGGTGGTCACGGGGGCCGGAGGGACGGGAGCGGCGGCGGTAGTTGTTTCCGGGTTCGGCGGCGCCGCGGCGGGAGGCACCGGTGGCGCGACGGTCTCCGTCGGCAGCGGCACGGGAACGGCGGGCGGAACGGACGGCTCCTCTACGTCCGCTGAGGGGCGCGGCGCAGCGGCAACGGCGGATTCGGGAGAGGCGGGCGACGTCGCGACCGACGGCGCGTCGCCGACCGGCAGGAGGGGCGTCGTGTAGGCCCGGCTGATCCACAGGTGGCACTCGGGTGTCGGCGCGATGCGCGTCCAGTCTCCCAGGGTTCCGCGGATCACCAACGGAGTCTCCCGCTCCAGTTCGCCGACCCGTTTGAACTGCAGTCCCGGACCGCCGCGCACCTGGGCCTTGTTCACCGTGATGCGCCCGTCGCGGAGCAGCTCGC
>CAZYRQ010000029.1:0-13008 GCA_964649455.1 uncultured Lentisphaerales bacterium | reverse complement strand
GCTCTTCGGCTCCGCCGCCGAGGTCATGCTGGCGCGCGCGGAGGGGCATGTCCGCGTCCACTCGCGCATCCGCTACCGCAACCCCGACTTCGGGCGTGACACGCGCCTCGGGCGCCGGGACGACAAGCTGCTGGAGACGACGGTCGGACGCGTGATCTTCAACGAGGTCTGGCCCGACGACCTCGGCTTCGTCAACGAAAAGGTCGACAAGGGCAAGCTGGGCGATCTCATCCTCCTCTGCCACCAGGTCGCCGGGCACGCGGTCACGGTCCGGGTGCTGGACGATCTCAAGGCGCTGGGCTTCGAGCACGCCTGCCTCGCCGGCGTCTCGATGGGCCTGAAGGACATGATCCGCCCGGCCGCCAAGGACGCGCTGCTGGCGCGCGCCCGCGAGGAGGTGCGCAAGGTCGAGCAGCAGCTCCAGATCGGCGTGATCACCGAGGGCGAGCGCCACAACAAGATCGTCGACATCTGGACGACCACCCACGAGAAGATCGCCGAGGACTTGTTCGTCGCCATCGACAAGAACGTCTCGCCCGAGGTGCCGAACCCGGCCGAGACGAACCCCATGTTCATGATGGTCGACTCCAAGGCGCGCGGCTCCAAGGCCCAGATCCGCCAGCTCGCCGGCATGCGCGGCCTGATGGCCAAGCCCTCGGGCGAGATCATCGAGAACCCGATCACCGCCAGCTTCCGCGAGGGCCTGAGCGTCCTCGAGTACTTCATCTCCTCGCACGGCGCCCGCAAGGGCCTGGCCGACACCGCCCTCAAGACGGCCGACGCCGGCTACCTGACGCGCAAGCTCGTCGACGTCGCGCAGGATGTCAACATCGTCATGCTGGACTGCAACACGGTCAATGGCATCGAGATCGAGTCCAGCACGGAGGGCGAGGGGAACCTGCCGCTGCGGCAGCGGATCCTCGGCCGCACGTCGCTGCACGACATCATCCACCCCGCGACCAGCGAGGTTCTCCTGGCCGCCGACCAGGAGATCGACGAGGCCGCCTGCGCCCGCATCGAGGCGGCGCAGATCGACCGCGTCTGGATCCGCAGCGGCCTCACCTGCGACTCGCGCCACGGCATGTGCGCCAAGTGCTACGGCCGCGACCTCTCGACGGGACGCCTGGTGGAGATCGGCACGGCCGTCGGCATCGTGGCGGCGCAGTCGATCGGCGAGCCCGGCACGCAGCTGACGATGCGCACGTTCCACATCGGCGGCACGGCGCAGGCCGTCGTCGCCACGCCGGAGATCATCACGCACCACGCGGGCGTGCTCTCCTACGAGGACGACCTGCGCGTCATCCGCAACGACGAGGGCCACAACATTGTGCTGAACAAGAACGGCGCGGTCGTCATCCGCGACGCCCGCGGCCGCGAGCTCGAGCGCGTGACGCTGCAGATCGGCACGGCTCTGCAGATCGACAACGGCGCGAACGTCGCCAGCGGCGCCTGCGTCGGCATCTGGGATCCCCACAGCGTCCCGGTGCTGGCCGAGAAGAGCGGCGTCGTCAGCTTCCACGACTTCGAGGAGGACGTCACCGTCCAGACCGAACGCGACGAGCAGACCGGCCTGCAGACGCTGGTCATCATGGAGAGCCGCGAGACTCTCCATCCCCAGATCATCGTCTCCGAACCCGGCACGAACTCGGTGCTGGGCTACTACCACATCCCCGTGGGGGCGCATGTCATGGTCCACGAGGGCGAGCGGGTCACGCCCGGCCGCCTGCTGGCCAAGACGCCCCGCAAGGAGGGCAAGACGCGCGACATCACGGGCGGCCTGCCCCGCGTCGCCGAGCTCTTCGAGGCGCGCCACCCGAAGGACGCGGCGGACATCGCCAAGATCGAGGGCGTGGTCGAGTTCGGCGAGAACCAGCGCGGCCGCCGCTGCCTGATCATCCGCGACGAGGTGACGAGTGCCTACGAAGAGCACCTGATCCCGATGGGCAAGCACATCGTCGTCTTCAAGGGCGACCGCGTCCGCAAGGGCCAGCAGCTGACCGACGGCCCGATCGTGCCGCAGGAGATCCTCGACGTCTGCGGGCCGCAGGAGCTGCAGCGCTACCTCGTCAGCGAGGTGCAGCAGGTCTACCGCCTGCAGGGCGTCGAGATCAACGACAAGCACATCGAGATCATCGTGCGCCAGATGCTGCGCAAGGTGCGCATCACCAACCCCGGCGACACCGAGTTCCTCTGGGGCGAGCAGGTCTCGCGCCAGCAGTTCATCGAGGTCAACGAGCAGATCGCCGCCGAGGGCAAGCGCCCCGCGGAGGCGCAGCCCGCCCTGCTGGGCATCACGAAGGCCTCGCTCGAGACCGACAGCTTCATCTCGGCGGCCTCCTTCCAGGACACCACGCGCGTCCTGACCGACGCCGCCACGATGGGCCGCGTGGACGAGCTGCGCGGCTTCAAGGAAAACGTCATCCTCGGGCACCTGATCCCGGGCGGAACCGGCTTCCCGATGCACCGGCACATCAAGCTGGTGCCGCTGGCGGAGCCGATTGAGGCCGAGGAGATGAGCGCGGCCGCCGAGGCGGCGCAGAAGAAGGCGCAGGATGTTCTCGGCATCTGATTTGGCGCTTGTCACCTGCCCGGTGTTCTGATAAATTGAACCCCCTTTGCTAGCGGAGGAAACACGCCGAATGCCAACCATCAACCAACTGGTCCGCAAGGGCCGCAAGCAGACGACTTACGGAAGCAAGTCGCCGGCGCTCAAGCGCTGTCCGCAGCGCCGGGGCGTCTGCCTGCTGGTCAAGACGCAAACCCCGAAGAAGCCCAACTCGGCCCTCCGCAAGGTCGCACGCGTGCGCCTGACGACGGGCTACGAGGTCACCGCCTACATCCCGGGCGAGGGCCACAATCTGCAGGAGCACAGCGTCGTGCTGGTGCGCGGCGGGCGCGTCAAGGATCTGCCGGGCGTCCGCTACCACATCGTCCGCGGCACCCTCGACTCGCTGGGCGGGGCCGGACCCAGCAACACGAACAAGCTCGAGCGCAAGGTCAGCCGCTCCAAGTACGGCGTGAAGCGCGCCAAGGCGGCCGGCAAGTAGCCGCGGGGGTTGAATCACCATGTCGAGAAGGCGTAAAACTTACAAGCGCGGCATCACGCCGGATCCCAAGTACAACAGCGAGCTGGTCGCCAAGGTCGTGCGCGCCCTGATGCGCAGCGGCAAGAAGACCACCGCCGAGCGGATCGTCTACGGCGCGCTCGCGGTGCTGGCCGAGAAGACCGGCAAGGATCCGCTCGAGGTGCTGGACACCTCGATCGGCAACATGAAGCCCAAGGTCGAGGTCAAGTCCCGCCGCGTCGGCGGCACGACCTACCAGGTGCCGGTCGAGATCCGCCCCTCCCGCCAGCTCGCGATGGCCCTGCGCTGGATGACCCAGTACGCCAGCGCGCGCCGCGGCACGCCCATGCCCAAGGCCGTGGCCCTCGAGATGCTCGAGGCCTACGAGGGGCAGGGCAACATCATCAAGAAGCGCGACGACACGCACCGCATGGCGCAGGCCAACAAGGCCTTCGCGCACTACGCCTGGTAGGAATGCCACCGGAAGTTTAACGGGATGCAGGCCGTCTTGGACAACACGGAGAAAGAGCAGAAGGGCGCCCAGCCGGCCGCAGCCGGCGCGGGCCGCTCCGTGCCGCCCTCCGATGTCCGCAACATCGGCATTGTCGCCCATATCGACGCCGGCAAGACGACGACCACTGAGCGCATCCTCTTCTACGCGGGCGGCACGCACCGTCTCGGCAACGTCGACGAAGGCAACACCGTCACCGACTGGATGATCCAGGAGCGCGAACGCGGCATCACGATCACCAGCGCCGCGGTCACCTGCGCCTGGCGCGGCCAGCAGATCAACCTGATCGACACGCCGGGCCACGTCGACTTCACGATGGAGGTCGAGCGCTCGCTGCGCGTGCTCGACGGCGCCGTCTGCGTCTTCTGCGCCGTCGGCGGCGTGCAGCCCCAGTCCGAGACGGTCTGGCGCCAGGCCGACCGCTACCGCGTCCCGCGCATCGTCTTCGTCAACAAGATGGACCGCATGGGCGCCTCATTCGAGAGCGTGGTCGGGGAGATCCGCGCCAAGCTGGGCGCCGTCCCGGCGGTCGTCACCCTGCCCCTGGGGCAGGCCGAGTCGTTCGCCGGGATCATCGATCTGCTCACCATGCGGGCGCTGACGTTCGACGAGTCGGATCGCGGCGCCACCGTCCGCGAGGGGCCGGTGCCAACCGCCTTCGCCGCCGAGGCCGAGCGCGCCCGCGCGGCGCTTGTCGAGCTGGTCGCCGGCGAGGACGAGTCGCTCCTCGGAGCCTATCTCGAGAATCCCGACCTGCCGGCGGAGCTGCTCGTGCCCGCCATCCGGCGCGCGACGCTGGCCTCGCGACTGGTGCCCGTCTTCTGCGGCAGCGCCCTGCGCAACAAGGGCATCCAGCGACTCCTCGACGGGGTGGTGGACTATCTGCCCTCGCCGGAAGACCGCGGCGCGGTCACCGCCACCGATGTCCGCAGCGGCGCGGCGGTGACGCGCGCCTGCACCGATAAGGAGCCCCTGACCGCGCTCGTCTTCAAGGTGGCGACGGATCCCTACGTCGGCCGCCTCTGCTTCGCGCGCGTCTATGCCGGCACCCTGCGCAAGGGCCAGAACGTCTTCAATCCCCGGACGCGCAAGCGCGAGCGCCTCCTGCGCCTCGTCCGCCTCCAGGCCAACACGCAGCACGATGTCGAGACGCTCTACGCGGGCGAGATCGGCGCGATTGCGGGCTTGAAGGGCGCGACCACGGGTGATACACTCTGCACCGAACACCAGCCTCTGGTTCTGGAGCGCATCCAGGCGCCGGAGCCGGTGATGTTCATCGCCATCGAGCCGAAGTCCCGCGCCGACCGCGACAAGCTGGAGCAGGCGCTCCAGGCGCTGTGCGACGAGGATCCGACCTGCGTCACCCGCGTCGATGCCGAGACGGGGCAGTTGATCCTCAGCGGGATGGGCGAGCTGCACCTCGACGTGCTGGTCGACCGTCTGCGCCGGGAATTCAACGTCGGGGCCAATACCGGCAAGCCGATGGTCTCGTACTACGAGACCATCACCGGCAGCGGCGAGGGCCATTATGTTTTCGACCGCGAACTCGGCGGCAAGCGCCTGTTCGCGGAAGTTTCGGTCGCCGTCACGCCGCGCCCGCGCGGCGTGGGCGCCGCGGTGGAGGCCGGTCCGGCCTGCCGCGACCTGCCCGAGGCCCTGGCCGAGGCGGTCGCGCAGGGGCTGGAGGACGGCATCAGCACGGGCGTGCTGGCGCGCTATCCCATGATCGACCTCGTTGCGCGCGTCACGGCGGTGCGCCTGGGCGACGCCGAGAACGCGATGCCGGTGGCCTTCCGCACGGCGGCGGTCATGGCGTTCCGGGCGGCTGCGGAAGCGGCGCTGCCCGAGCTGCTGGAACCGATCATGCGGCTGGTCATCGTGACCCCGCCCGAACATGTCGGCGAGGTGATCGGCGATGTCAACGCGCGCCGCGGGCAGGTGCGCGACATGGCGGATCGCGGCGGCACGAAGGTCGTGCAGGCGGCGGTTCCGCTGGCGGAGCTCTTCGGCTATTCGACGGCCATCCGGTCGCTGTCGCGGGGACGCGCCAGCTACACGATGGAGCCGGACGCCTTCGCCGTCGCGCCCCGGACAGTACGGGATCATTTATTGAACAGGTAGCGGTGGAAGCATGCAAAGTCAGCGCATACGCATTCGTTTGCAGGCCTATGATCATCGGGTGCTTGATCAGGCCGTCACGGACATCATCGACACCGCCCGGAAGACGGGCGCGCAGGTCGTCGGGCCGGTGCCCCTGCCGACGCGCATCGAGCGCTGGACGGTGAACCGCAGTCCCCACGTGGACAAAAAGTCCATGGACCAGTTCGAGATGCGGACGCACAAACGCCTGCTGGACATCGTCAGCCCCACGGCCAAGACGGTCGACGAGCTCAAGAAGCTCAACCTGCCGGCGGGCGTGGACATTTCAATCCGGATCTAGGCGCAGCAAGGCGGTGGGAATACCATGGATGGTTTGATTGGCAAGAAAGTGGGCATGACGCAGGTCTGGGACAGCCAGGGCCGCTTCGTACCCGTCACGGTGCTGGAAGTCGGGCCCTGCCCGGTGCTCCAGGTCAAGCAGCCGGCGCGCGAAGGCTACGCGGCGGTCCAGGTGGGCTTCCGGCCCCAGAAGCCGCAGCGCCTGACGAAGGCCCTGAGGACGCGCTGCGAGAAGGCGGGCGTGCCGCCCTGCCGCGAGCTGCGCGAGTTCGGGCTCGACGCCGGCGAGAGCGTCAAGGTCGGCGACACGATCACCGTCGGCATCTTCGAGGGCGTCGCGCTCGTGGATGTCACGGCGATCAGCAAGGGACGCGGTTTTGCCGGCGCCGTGCGCCGCTTCCGCATGGCCGGCGGCCCGCACGGGCACGGTGGCCACTCGAAGCGCCGTATCGGCTCGATCGGCGAGCGCAACCTGCCGGGCTGGGTCCGCAAGGGCAAGCCGATGCCCGGCCACATGGGCGCCGTGCGGGTGACGACGCGCAACCTCGCCGTGGTTCAGCTCCGCGCGGAGGACAACGTGCTGCTCGTCCACGGGGCCGTCCCCGGGCCCGTGGGCGGACGGGTCATCGTCAGAAAAGCCCTCAAGAAGGCATGAGGACGCCATGAGCAAGATCAATCTCTTTAACGCCAAGGGCGAATCCGCCGGAGCGGTGGAATTCGCGGATGGGCTGCTGCTCCTCGACCGGGGCGACCAGGCCGTCAAGGATGTCGTAGTCGCGATACGCAACGCCCGCCGCGCGGGCACGGCCTCGACGCTCGCCAAGGGCGAGGTCGCCGGCAGCAACAAGAAGCCCTGGAAGCAGAAGGGCACCGGACGGGCGCGCGCGGGTCTGCGGCAGTCGCCGGTCTGGCGCGGCGGCGGCGTGGCCATGGGCCCCAAGCCGCGCGGCTACGGCGCCAAGATCAACCGCAAGGTCGCCCAGCTGGCCTTCCGCCGCGCGCTGAGCGGGCACATCAGCGAGCAGAAGGTCGTGGTCATCGAGGCCTTCGACGTGCCCAACGGCAAGACGAAGCAGATGGCCGACCTGCTGCAGAAGCTGGGGGCCGGGGATGGACGCGTGCTGCTGGTCACCACGCGGCGGATCATTGAGGTCGAGCGATCGGCGCGCAATCTGCCCAAGGTTGAGGTTGCAACGGCCGACAATGTTGATGTATACTCTCTGCTTGCTTCGCGCCTGGTCGTGGCGACCCGCGATGCACTTGACGTGCTGGCCGCGCGCATGCAGAAGCCTGAGGTGGAAGCATGAGGCACGGTGAAATCATTAGACGCGTGCAGGTGACCGAGAAGGGCACGCAGCTGGCGACCGGCAGCCAGTACCTGCTGGAAGTGGCGCCCGGCGCGAACAAGATCGAGATCCGCGCGGCCGTCGAGCAGACGTTCGGGGTGCATGTCCTGGCCGTCAACACGCAGAACTACAGCGGCCGCAAGCGCGTGCAGCGCAACCGGCGCGTCGTCCAGGGCTCGGCTTGGAAGCGGGCGATCGTGACTCTGCGCGAGGGCGAGCGCATCGAGGCGATCTGAGCCGCGGAGGCAACACAAACATGGGCTTGAAAAGTTACAAACCACGCACGCCTGGGTTGCGGTTCCGCATCTCCCAGACGTTCGGCGAGCTGACTACGGATCAGCCGGTCCGCGGTCTGACCGAGGCCAAGCGCAACACGGCGGGCCGCAACAACGCCGGCCGCATCACCACGCGCCACCACGGCGGCGGGGCGCGGCGCCGCTACCGCCTCGTCGACTTCCGGCGCGACAAGGCCGGCATCCCGGCGCGCGTCGCGAGCATCGAGTATGATCCGAACCGCTCGGCCAACCTGGCGCTGCTGAACTATGTCGACGGCGAGAAGCGCTACATCATCGCCCCGGCGGGACTGACGGTCGGCACCCTGCTGATGTCGGGCCCGGATGCCGAGCCGAACGTCGGCAACGCGCTGCCGCTCGCCAGGATCCCCCTCGGCCTGACGGTCCACAATGTCGAGCTGGTGCCCGGCGCCGGTGCCCGCCTCGTCCGCTCCGCCGGCAACGGCGCGCAGCTCATGGCGCGCGAGGGCGCGTTCGCCAGCCTCCGCATGCCCTCCGGCGAGATCCGCCAGGTGCGCGCCGCCTGCCAGGCGACGATCGGCCAGGTCGGCAACGCCGACTGGAACGGTATCAAGCTCGGCAAGGCGGGCCGCAAGCGCTGGCTGGGCATCCGCCCGACGGTGCGTGGTGTCGCCATGAACCCCGTCGACCACCCGATGGGCGGCGGCGAGGGACGCACCTCGGGCGGCGGCCATCCTCGCTCCCCGTGGGGCCAACTGTCCAAGGGCGGCAAGACGCGCAACCCGCGCAAGGCGTCGGCGCGACACATCGTCAAGCGGAGAAAGTAAGCGATGGCACGGTCAATCAAGAAGGGCCCCTATGTGGAGGCCAAGCTGTTGGCGAAGGTGGAGAAGATGCGCCAGGGCGGGCGATTGCAGCCGATCAAGACCTGGTCGCGGCGCTCGATGATCATGCCGGAGTTCGTCGGCCTGACCTTCGCCATCCACAATGGCCGCCAGCACGTCCCCATCTTTGTCAACGAGAACATGGTCGGGCACCGGCTCGGCGAGTTCGCGCCCACGCGCATCTTCCGCTCGCACGGCACGACCACCAACAAGGTTGCCGCGAAGTAGGGGCAGGGAACCGCTCATGGAAATCACCGCTATCACCCGCAACGTGCGCCTCTCGGCCCAGAAGGGTCGTCCGCTGGCGCGCAAGGTCCAGGGGCTTCCCGTCGCGGAGGCGCTCCAGGTGACGCAGTTCAGTCCGCTGAAGGCGGCCTTCCACCTCGGGAAGACGCTGAAGTCGGCCATGGCCAACGCGCGCCACAACCACAACCTGGACGTGGACGGCCTGCGCGTCAAGCTTGCCGTGTTCGACGAGGGTGCCCGGTTGCGCCGCCACTGGCCGCGCGCCCGCGGCAGCGCCAGCCCGATTGCCCGGCGCCTCTGCCATGTGAAAGTCGTTCTGGCCGACGGCCGGGACGCGTAGTTTTAGGAAGGAGCGGAACTTGGGACAGAAAGTCAATCCGATCGGATTCCGGGTCGTCCTGGATAAGCAGTGGCGGTCGCGCTGGTACAGCGACAAGAAGCATTTTGGCGAGCTGCTCGCCGAGGATCAGGCCATCCGGGCCGCCGTGATGAAGCGGCTGGCCAGCGCGGCCGTCTCGAAGGTGGTCATCGAGCGCTACGCCAACCGCGTGCGCGTCAACATCTTCACGGCGCGTCCGGGCATCGTCATCGGCCGCAAGGGCGGCAACGACGTCGACCAGGTGCGCCAGGCGCTCGCGACGCTCACCGGCAAGGAGATCTATCTGGAGATCCACGAAGTGCGCGACGCGGACGCCAACGCCCAGCTCGTCGCGGAAGGCATCGCCCAGCAGATCGAGCGGCGCGTCGCGCTGCGCCGCGCCATCAAGCGCGCGCAGAAGATCGCCATGGACATGGGCGTCGACGGCATCAAGGTGCGCTGCTGCGGACGGATCAACAACGCCGAGATCGCGCGCGTCGAGTGGAGCAAGGAGGGCAAGGTCCCCCTGCACACCATGCGCGCCAACATCGACTACGGATTTTCCGAGGCCCACACGACGGCCGGCCTGATCGGCGTCAAGGTCTGGATCTGCAAGCGGGATGATTTCCAGCCGGCGCGGACCAGCGGAACACGGAGGAAGAGCCATGCCCCTAATGCCTAAACGGGTCCTGCACCGCAAGCAGTCGAAGGGCAGCCGCAGCGGCTTCGCCACCTCGGGCACCGAGCTGGCCTACGGGGACTACGGGCTGAAGGCCCTTACGCGCGGGTGGCTGAAGAGCACCCAGATCGAGGCCTGCCGCGTGGCGATGAACCGCTACATGAAGCGCAAAGGCAAGCTCTGGATCCGCGTCTTCCCGGACAAGCCGGTCACCAAGAAGCCGATCGAGGTGCGCATGGGCAGCGGCAAGGGCAACCCCGAGTTCTGGGTCGCCGTCATCGTGCCGGGCAAGGTCATCTTCGAGATCGGCGGGGTGCCGGAGGCCACGGCGCGCGAGTGCCTGCGCCTGGCGGACACCAAGATCGGGATCCAGACGCAGCTGGTCACGCGCCAGCACTAGACCTGCGACGGCGCGGCCTCGGCCGCCGGGAGCTACAATGAAGCCAAGGGATTTACGGGAATTGAGCGACACGGAACTGGAGACGCGGATCCGCGAGACCGCGCGCGAGCTGGCCGCCCTGCGCCTGAAGCACCGCAGCGGGGTGGCCGTCGAGAAGGCGGTCCAGCTCCGCCACATGCGGCGCGACATCGCGCGGATGAAGACCATCGCCGCCGAGCGGGAAAGGTTAGCATGAGCGAGGAAGTGCAGAAGCGCGGCAGCCGGAAGGCGCGCCGGGGCGTGGTCGTCGGCCGCAGTGGCGACAAGAGCATCGTGGTCGAGGGCGAGCGCCGCCTGCCGCATCCCAAGTACGGCAAGGTGATCCGCCAGCGGCGCAAGTACCATGTGCACGACGCGGAAAACATCGCCGTCGTCGGCGACGTGGTGGACATCGCCGAGTGCCGTCCGCTGAGCGCCACCAAGCGCTGGCGCCTGGTCTCGAAGGTCGCCGCCGGCGGCGAGGGAGCGAGGTAGCCATGGTTCGCGAGGAAACCAATTTGGTCGTGGCGGACAACACGGGCGCGAAGCTGGCCCGCTGCTTCCGCGTCCTGGGACAGCGCAAGGAGTTCGCGCATGTCGGCGACGTCATCCGCGTGGCCATCAAGGAGGCCGCGCCGGCCGGCGCCGTCAAGAAGGGACAGGTCTGCCTGGCGGTGATCGTGCGCACGGCGCATCCGATCCGCCGTGGCGACGGCTCCCTGGTCTCGTTCGACCAGAACGCCTGCGTCATCGTCGATGCCAAGTTCAACCCGCTCGGGACGCGCATCTTCGGGCCCGTGGCGCGCGAGTTGCGCGAGACGGCCTGCGCCAAGGTCATCTCCCTGGCGCCGGAAGTCGTGTAGCCTGCTGGAAGCACCATCATGAGTATCGCACGAATCAAGAAGAACGACCTCGTCATCGCCAACGCGGGCGAGTACAAGGGCCAGACCGGCCGCGTCCTGTCGGTGGACCCTGCCGCGGGCAAGGCCGTCGTCGAGGGCCTGAACATGGTCAAGCGTGCGGTGCGCCGCTCGCAGGAGAAGCCCGAGGGCGGCTACCACGAGTTCGAGGCGCCGATCCGGCTCTCGAATCTGATGCCCTATGATCCCGACAAGAAGAAGGGCGTGCGCATCTCCCGTGTCCGCGAGGGCGGCAAGTCGGTGCGCAAGGCGAAGGGCACCGGGCGCGTCCTGGATTGAGAAGAGGAAGCATATGGCCAGGTTGAAGGACAAGTACCGCACCGAACTGGTGCCCGCGCTGAGTGAGAAGCTCGGCCTCGCGAACCGCATGCTCGTGCCCAAGCTGGCGAAGATCGTCGTCAACATGGGCTTCGGCATCGTCGAGAAGGATGTTCAGAAGAAACTCGTCGGGGAACTGGCGGCGATCACCGGGCAGCAGCCGCAGCTCTGCAAGGCGCGCAAGAGCGTCTCGAACTTCAAGCTCCGCGAGGGGATGGTGATCGGCGCGAAGGTCACGCTCCGCGGCGACCGCATGTACGAGTTCATGGATCGGCTCGTGAGCGTCGCGCTCCCGCGCATCCGCGACTTCCGCGGCCTCTCGCCGCGCGGGTTCGACGGCCGCGGCAACTACACCTTCGGGCTCCGGGAGCAGACGATCTTCCCCGAGATCGACCCCACGGGCATCCCGGCCGAGCAGGGGATGGACATCACCCTCTGCACGACCACCGCGGACAACAAGATGGCCCGCGAGCTCTTGTCGATGCTCGGCGTGCCCTTCTCTGGCGCCAACCCGAAGTAAGGAGTCTCCTGTGGCCAAGACGTGTCTCATGGTTAAAGCGAAGCGCACCCCCAAGTTCGGTGTGCGCCGCTACACGCGCTGCTCGCGCTGCGGGCGTCCCCATTCCGTCATCCGCAAGTTCCAGCTCTGCCGACTCTGCTTCCGCGAGCTGGCCCTGACCGGGCAGATTCCCGGCGTCACCAAGGCAAGCTGGTAGGTCCCGAAGATGAGCTGGTCAGATCCCATCGCTGATATGTTGACGCGCATCCGCAATGCGCAGAAGGCCCGCCTCCCGGATGTGACGATGCCGACCTCCCGCCTGAAGGGCGAGATCGCGCGGATCCTCCAGGCCGAGGGGTTCGTCGGCGCCGTCACCGCCGGCGACCCGCAGCGGCGCGAGCTGCGCCTGACGCTCAAGTACACCGCCGACGGCGAGCCCGTCATCCGCGGCCTGCGGCGCGACAGCCGCCCCGGTCTGCGCCGCTACTGCGGGCAGGGCGACATTCCCCGCGTGCTCGGCGGCATGGGCCTCGCGATCCTGAGCACCTCCGCCGGCGTCATGGCCGACAAGGAGGCGCGCCAGCGCAAGCTCGGCGGCGAAGTGCTGTGTTCCGTTTGGTAAGGATAGAACGATGTCGAAAATCGGAAAGAACCCGGTCGCCATTCCGGTCGGCGTGACCGTCAAGGTGGAGGGCCGGAAGGTCTCGGTCAAGGGCGCCCGCGGCGAGCTCGGCTTCGATCTGCCCGACGGCATCGCCGGACAGGTGGACGGCGGGGCGCTGCGGGTCACCCGGCGCGACGACTCGCGCGTGCAGCGCGGCCTCCACGGCCTCTGCCGCACGCTGTGCGCCAACATGATTACCGGCGTCACCACCGGGTACAGCCGCGAGCTGCTGATCGAGGGCACCGGCTTCAAGGCCCAGGTTCAGGGCACGAAGCTGCTCCTCTCGCTGGGCTTCGCCTCGCCGAAGGAGTTTCCGATTCCCGACGGAATCAAGGTCAGCGAGAAGCAGGGTGTCCGCCTGCTGGTCGAGGGCAACGACAAGCAGCTGGTCGGCCAGGTGTCGGCCC
>CAZYRQ010000028.1:11135-13127 GCA_964649455.1 uncultured Lentisphaerales bacterium | reverse complement strand
GTCCAGAAGTCGGGCGCGAGGAAGTGGCAGTTGGGATGGAAGGCCATCGGATCCTGCGGCGGGAAGCACTGCTCGACGTTGGTCACCGTCCGCCCGTAGACGTGTCCCGCCTCGCGCAGCAGGTCCATCACGGCGGGCGTGTAGGTGCCGAAGGGATAGGCGAAGCCGAGCACAGGTGTGCCGAAGCGATCCTGCAGCCGCTTGCGCCCATCGATGATGTCCGCGCGCGCCGTTGTGATCGGAACCTGCTCCAGCCACGGATGCGTCAGGCTGTGGTTGGCCACGGTGAAACCTTCGAAAACGTCCGGCTTTTGCTGCAGGGCCTTGCCCGGTTGCTCCATGTTGGCGGCATTCAGGTTGAAGGAGGCCCTGGCGCCGTGGCGGCGCAGGATGTCGCAGAGGGGAATGTCGTTCTGATGACCGTCGTCCCAGCACTGCACCACACGCATCTTCTGCTGCTTCATGGTCTTGAAACGCCTTTCGGTTGGAAGGAGAGGATCCGGCGGTCCGGATCGTTTCAGGCGCGGCAGAACGCGCGCGCGTTGCGGAAGAGGCGCATCCAGGGGCCCGCCTCGCCGGTGAAGCAGTCGGCGGGCCGGTAGGAGAGCTGGAGGGCCCGGAAGCCGCGCTCGGGATGCGGCATCATGACCGTCGCGCGGCCGTCGCGGGTTGTGAAGCCCGTCAGGCCGCCCTCCGAACCGTTCGGGTTCCACGGGTAGCGCTCGGTCGCCGCCCCCTGGTTGTCGACATAGCGCAGGGCGCAGAGCCCCCGGCCGGTCACGGCCTCGCGGTCGGTTCCGCGGCTGAAGACGACCCGCCCCTCGCCATGCGCGGAGACCACGGGGAGGCGCGAACCCGCCATGCCCTTGAGCAGGATCGAGGGCGACTCCAGCACCTCGACCGTCGTCAGGCGCGCCTCGAACTGCTCGCTGGCATTGCGCTTGAAGCGCGGCCAGTGGTCGGCCCCGGGAATCAGCTCGCTCAGCTGCGAGAGCATCTGGCAGCCGTTGCAGACGCCGAGCGAGAAGGTGTCCGGGCGGTGGAAGAAGGTCTTGAACATCGCCGCCAGGCGCTCGCTGAAGAGGATGCTGCGGGCCCAGCCCGATCCCGCGCCGAGGACATCGCCGTACGAGAAGCCGCCGCAGGCGACCAGGCCCGCGAAGGCGGCCAGATCCACGCGTTCCTCGATCAGGTCGGTCATGTGGACATCGATCACGTCGAAGCCCGCCAGCGCCATGGCGGCGGCCATCTCGACATGGCCGTTGATGCCCTGCTCGCGCAGGATCGCCACGCGCGGCCGCGCGGCCGTGGAGACGCCGGCGGATTCTGGGATCGGCGCCTCGGGGTCGAAGCTCAGGCGGCACTGGAGGCCCGGGTCGTCGGTCGCCTTGGCGATCTCGAACTCCATGTCGGCGCAGGCCGGGTTGTCGCGCAGGCGCTGCATCTGCCAGCTCAGCTCCGACCAGATCGCGCGGAGGGCGGCGAGGCTGCTCTTGACCGCATCGGCCCCGCCCACCTGCACGATGAAGTCGCGGTCGTCGCGGACCGTGCCGATCAGGCGCGTGCAGTCGAGCAGGCCGTGCGCCTCGAGGCAGACATGCACCTCCTCGAGATCCGTGTCGAGCACCTGCAGCACGAGTCCCAGTTCCTCGCTGAAGAGCGGCGGCAGGGGCTTGTCGGGGGCGCCGGGCAGGTTGACCGTCACGCCGCGCCCGCCGGCCATGGCCATCTCGGCGAGGGTGACGACCACGCCGCCGTCCGAGCGGTCGTGGCAGGCCAGCAGCTTGCGGTTGGCGACGAGCGCCTGTATCGCCGCGAAGACCCGCCCGAGGCGCTCGGGGTCGTCCAGGTCGGCGCATGTGTCCCCGGTCTGGTTGAAGACCTGGGCCAGGGCGCTGCCGCCCAGGCGGTTGCGGCCGCCGCCAAGGTCGATCAGCAGCAGGGCCGAGGCGCCGGGCTTCAGGTCGGGCGTGACCGTCAGGCGCGCGTCCG
>CAZYRQ010000028.1:0-11035 GCA_964649455.1 uncultured Lentisphaerales bacterium | reverse complement strand
CCGTGACGATCAGACTCAGCGGCGCATGCTGGCTGTAGGTCGTGCCATCGCTGCCAGCCCAGCGCGTACGCATCGAAAGCGAGTCCTTGCCGACGGGGATGGAAATGCCCAGACGCGGACAGAGATCGTGGCCCACGGACTTGACCGTGTCGTAGAGCGCGGCGTCTTCGCCCTCCTCGCCGCAGGCGCACATCCAGTTGGCCGATAGCTTGACGCGGTTGATCGGGCCGATCGCGGCGCCCATCAGGTTCGTGAGCGCCTCGCCGACAGCCAGGCGGCCCGAGGCGGGCGCATCGATCACGGCGACCGGCGTGCGTTCGCCCATGGCCATGGCGCTGCCCGCCGTGGTCTGGTAGCCGCTCATCGTCACGCCGCAGTCGGCCAGCGGCAGTTGATAGGGACCGACCAGTTGGTCGCGGTGTACGAGGCCGGACACGCTGCGGTCGCCGATAGTGATCAGGAAGTGCTTCGAGGCCACGGCGGGCAGACGCAGGACGCGCTCGAGCGCCGCGCGGGGTGTCACGCCCGCCAGATCGAGCGGCGTGTGCTTCCGTCCGCGGCGCCGGACATCCCGCTGCATACGCGGCGGCTTGCCGAGGAAGACTCCGAGATCCGTGTCGATCGGGAGGTCGCCGAAGTGTTCGTCCTCCAGCACGAGGCGGCGGTCGTCGCGCGCCTCGCCGACGAAGGCGACCGGGCAGCGCTCGCGCGCGCAGATCGCGGCGAACGCCTCGCGGGCCTCCGGGCGAATGGCCAGGACATAGCGTTCCTGCGCTTCGCAGCACCAGATCTCCATGGGGTTCATGGAGGGCTCCTCGTTCGGCACGCGCCGCAGCCGGAAGGTCGCCCCGCACTTCTCGACCAGTTCCGGGAAGGCGTTCGACAGCCCGCCCGCGCCGACATCGTGGATGCTGTGGATCGGATTGGCCTCGCCGAGGGCCACGCAGGTGTCGATGACCTCCTGGCAGCGCCGCTGCATCTCGGGATTGCCCCGCTGCACGGAGTTGAAGTCGAGATCCTCCGCGTTGCTGCCGGAATCCATCGACGAGGCGGCCCCGCCGCCGAGGCCGATGCGCATGGCGGGCCCGCCGAGCTGCACGAGCAGCGCGCCCGGCGGCACCGGCTCCTTGCGGATGAGGCCGCGGCGGATCGTGCCCATGCCGCCGGCGATCATGATCGGCTTGTGGTAGCCGCGCAGCGCGCCGGCCACCTGCTCCTCGTAGGTGCGAAAGAGCCCGCAGAGCTGCGGCCGCCCGAACTCGTTGCCGAAGGCCGCGCCGCCGAGGGGCGCGTCGATCATGATCGAGAGGGGGGTGGCCAGGCGCCCCGGGAAGGGCGCGAGGTCGCGCTCCCAGGGCATCGCGTAGCCCGGGATGCGGAGGTGGGAGACGATCAGGCCCGAAAGCCCGGCCTGGCTGTGCCCGCCGCGGCCCGTGGCGCTCTCGTCGCGGATCTCGCCGCCGACGCCGGTCGAGGCGCCGGGGAAGGGGGCGATCGCCGTGGGATGGTTGTGGGTCTCGACCTTCATCACCAGGTCGAGCTGGTCGGGCTCGAACCGGTAGGCGCGCGTCGCCGGATCGATCCGGAAGGCCGCCGCGGCGTGGCCCTCGGCCACGGCCGCGTTGTCGCTGTAGGCCGAGAGGGTGTGCTCGGGATGGCGCGCGTGCGTGTGGCGGATCATGGCGAAGAGCGACTCCGCCTGCGGCTCGCCGTCGATCGTCCAGGCGGCGTTGAAGATCTTGTGGCGGCAGTGCTCGGAATTGACCTGGCCGAACATGACCAGCTCGGTGTCGGTCGGGTTGCGGCGGGCCTGTGCGAAGGCCTTGGCGAGATAGAGGATCTCCTCCTCGCTCAGGGCGAGCCCCATCTCCCGGTTGGCCTCGTCCAGCGCCGCGCGCCCCTTCGCCAGCACGTCGAAGATCCGGCCCGGCGCGGGCGGACGCTGGTCGAAGAGATCATCGAGGGACTCGTAGACGCCCTCGGTCATGCGGTCGTGCAGCACGCGCAGCGCCGGGCCCAGCGCGGCGGCGGGCACCGCGGCGCCCGCCGCATCGGTCACGGCGTAGCGGATGCCGCGCTCGACGCGCCGCACCTCGGCGATGCCGCAGTTCCGCAGGATGACCGTGGCCTTCGACGACCACGGCGAGATCGTGCCCTTGCGCGGCGTGACGAAGAACCCGCCGGCGGCCGGCGGACGCGCGACGGCGTTCAGCAGGGCGCAGCAGCGCTTCGCCTGCTGGGGCGGCAACGGCGCCTGCACATCGAGCAGGTAGACGAAGTCGGCCGAGAGGGTCGCCTTGCCCAGCCGGGGTAGTGCGCGGGCGAGGCCTTCGCACAGCGCGTCGAGTCGAAACGGGGAGCAGGCCGGCTCCCCTTGCCACATCGTGAAGCTCACAGTTGCATACCCCCGAATCCAGCGCCAGCGGCTAGAGCCCTTCCTTGACACTCACCGAGGCCGACGCCTGCCAGCCCCGCGCATCGCGCACGATCACGGTGTTGACGCCCCATTTGCCCCGTTTGCGCTCGTAGTTGGCTGCCGTCGCCGCATTGTTGTTGCTCGACACGCCGGTGATTATCCCCATGGCGGTGTCGGAGACGCTCCATTGCACCGGCGGGACGGCGCCATGCACGCCGAACGAGACCACGAGGTCGTTGGTGCGGCCGAACCGGTACGACGAGGGTGTGATGTACATCTCGTTCCCGCTCAGGTCGTTGTCATTCTCGCAGCCGGTGACCGCGACCATCAGGGCGGCCGCAGCCGCGAGGCACAGGCAGAAACATGCGAATTTTAGTCT
Source organism: uncultured Lentisphaerales bacterium (assembly GCA_964649455.1). Classification (GTDB taxonomy): domain Bacteria; phylum Verrucomicrobiota; class Kiritimatiellia; order RFP12; family JAAYLN01; genus JAAYLN01. The sequence continues at coordinate 8,240 of CAZYRQ010000028.1, read as the reverse complement.
CATTGGAATTTTTCCTCGTTCAGGCCCACCGTCGGCACATGCCAGAACATATCCTGCACCAAGCCATCCCCTGGGCGGTCACCGGAATACGGCGTCATGCTTCAGGGAAGCACGGCCAGTGCCGCCGCGTAGTCGGGCTCCAGCGTGATCTCCGGCACGAGCTGAACATGGCGGACCACGCCCGCGGGATCCACGACGACCACCGCGCGGGCGAGCAGCCCGGCCAGCGGCGACGAGGTCATCAGCACGCCGTAGTCGCGGCCGAAGCCGGGCGACCGGAAGACGGAGAGCGTTTTGACCCGCTCCAGCCCCTCGGCCGCGCAGAAGCGCCCCTGCGCGAAGGGCAGGTCGGCCGAGATGCAGAGCACCAGCGCCTGGGGACGCGCGGCGGCCTCGGCGTTGAAGCGGCGCACCGACGCGGCGCAGACGCCGGTGTCGATGCTCGGGAAGATGTTGAGGACGGCCCAGTGGCCGCGGGCCTCGCCGAGCGTGAAGGCGCCCAGATCCCCGGCGACCAGGCTGAAGGCCGGCGCCGGCGCGCCGACGCGCGGCAGCGTGCCCGCCAGTTCAACCGGTGTTCCCTTGAAGGCTGTCTTTGTCATGGTATCCGTTCTCCCGATGTCCGCCCCGCGCGTCATCGCGGCAAGCATAACAAAACCCTCCGCCTCGACAAAGGGGAATCCGTATTCGGTTGGCCACAAGGGTGAGCGGGGAAGCGCATGATGAGCGGGCGGAACGCTGGATCGTCCTCGTCCTCGTTCTCGTCCCGTGCATAGCCATCGTTGCCGTACGCGTCCACCGGTTTTCCGCTGTGGGCGCGGTTCCGTAGGTCCCGCGCTACTTGGGTGCCGTCGCCAGTAGAACACCCATACATCCACACCCCCACACTGCGGCTAGGCGGGACGCCGTCGCCCCACCATTCTATCCCACCCAGACTGTTGATCGTCGGCCAGAGTGTGGTGTCGCCCCAGTATTGGGGAAGAGGCGCTTACCTGCCGCTTTTTGGCGTTCGAGGGCTGACAATGCTACTCGATGACCAGGCGGTGCCGTGGTTTTCTCCAGGGCTGAGAACGATTCCGCAATGCCGGCCCCGATGATCAATCCGACGACGGGCTTGCATGGTCCACGCGGATTCTAAAGAACAAGGCGCGGTCCGAGGGGGAGGCTGGGATGACAGCGGCTCGGGCTGTTCCATCGGGATAAAACGCGACCGCGGGATGCAGCGCGACGGCCGCCCCGCCCGGGGCGTCCATCTGTTGGACGATGATCGCGCAGGCGGATGAGGCCGCCAGACGGTTCATGGCCGCCTGCGGTGTCGCGTCGATCCCGTTGGCCACTCGGAAGGTGAGCAGACCGGCGGTGGGATCGAAGGCCGTGATGGCGAGGCTGGGATTGAAAGCGAACATCGCGTCGTCCGCCGCCAGATCCCCGAAGGTGAAGCCCATGGCATCGGCCTGGCTCATCAGCGCGCCGAAAGTCGCGGCGGTGGTCGCCGGATGCGCGTTGGTGTAAACGGCCACGCCGGCGTCCACCTCGGCCAAAGTCAGGTCAGCGGTGAAACCGTCGCTCAGCGTTTCCGGAATGACCTGGCCGTCGACGCGGATCAGAGCGGTCAGCGCGGGATAGTTCGTCGCCGTTCCTGCGGTCCATCCGTACAGGCCGATGTCGTCGATCGCGCCATACTCCTTGATGATGTCGTTGAGAGCTTGCGCAAGGGTGAGCGGGGCCGTTTCCCGCGGCATGTCCAAGCGCCCCGGCGCCTCGGTAAACGCATGACAGTCGGGAAGGGTTTCGTCTTCCCGGTCGCCCACGGCGGGCAGGTCATAGGGAGCAACGCCCGTGCGCTTCCAGTAGCTGTAGCCGACCGCCTCCCCTTCCTCCATCAAGCTGCCGACCAAGCCCCCCGCGATCTCTCCGCTCACGTGAACGGCGCTCCAGCAGTTGAAGATTGCGCCTACGGTCGCACCCGCCACACCGCCGGCGATTTCATCGCCGGACACGCGACCGCTGCATGAATTGTTGATGATCCAGGAGAAACCCAGATAGCCGAACAAGGCGCCCGAGTAGCGGTCTCCCGCAACATCAGCATCGGCGAGCGACAGGTTGGCGATGATCGCCCAACCCGCCACCCCGAAAAAGCCGGCGGCCTCCAAAGCGGAATCGGCATCGACATAGACCCCGGAAACGGTCTTGCCGTTGCCGTCGAATTTACCCGCGAAGTACGACTCTGTTATGCCTTCGTCCTCGTCGGCCAGACGGCCGATCGGGGTCCATTCGCGTTCGCCCAGCGCGATGTCCGCCGCCAGCGTGACTCGCTGGTTTTGAAAACGGATGCCCGCATTGACCAGAACCGCCAGGCCGGCCAGTTCGGAAGCGGTGCCGATGACGAAATTCGTTTCCGCCTCGCGGTACCAGTTGGTGGTGAAGTTCCCCGCGTCGCTCCAGCGGGACTCGATCAGCGCCGGATAGGCGGAGGCTGATCCCGGCGTCCAGCGTCGCAGCGGCAAGCCGAGGGTGTCGCGCCCGTTGAGCATCCCGGCATTCAGCGCTTCGGCCAGGTTGGAGGTGGTGATCTCTTCGATGCTCACAAACCCGTCCAGTGTGCCGGGAGCCTCGCCAAAGGAACGGCAGTCCGCAAGATCGCCATCATGGTTGCCGATCGCCACCCTGTCGAACGGAGCGCTGCCGGTGCGCTTCCAGTAGCAGTGGGCGATCATGCACCACTCTCCCGCCCACCCGACCAAGCCGCCCGCGACATCGCCACCCGCGACGGAGCCATGATTGAGGCCGTTCAGCAATTCGCCACCGCCGCTATAACCGACGAGACCGCCGATCGCATCGTATTTGCCGTCACCCACAACGCTGCCGCTGTTGGCACAGTTCCAGATGGCGCCAGCCTCCATATCGCCAGCGATGCCGCCCGCCGCCCACCCATCTTCGGCAACCGACACGTTGCCGCTGTTGGCGCAGTTCAGGACATGGCAAGCGGAGATGCCGACGATGCCGCCGGCCAAGATGCCGCTGACGCTGCCGCTGTTGCGGCAGCGCTCGATGCTGCCGTTATATTCCTGCAAAGAGCCGACTATCCCGCCGACCGAGAACGGACCGCTGACGTTGCCGCTGTTGACGCACCGGCGCACGAGGCTGTCGGCGGAACCGGCGATGCCGCCGGTGCGCTCGCCGTTGCTCGCCGCGACGGTGCCGCTGTTCTCGCAGTCCGTCATGTCGCTGCCGCTTCCCACTATCCCGCCGACATCGTTGGCGCCGCTGATGGCGCCGCGATTGCCGCTGCCATAGATGCCGCCCCGTGACGAGCCGGCGATGCCGCCGATGCCGTTTCCCGTGCTGGCGATAACTGCACTGTTGGTGCAATCCCAGATATCGTCTTCGGCGCCGCCGACGATGCCGCCGACCAGACTGTCGCCGGCGACACGGCCAAAAGTGCGGCAGTCGCGCACCACGCCATGCGCGCGCCCGACCACGCCGCCGACGTATTGGTTGCCATGGATGTCGAGATTCGTGACGGTCAGGTTCTGAATCGTGGCAAAGCTGCCGATATAGCCGATGAGCCCCTGATAGGAACGCGCGGGATCGTCCGTGAACACATTGGCGACGGTATGCCCCGCGCCATCGAGCGTGCCATTGAAGAGCAGCTCCGCGCCGCCCCACGGCCAGTTGCCCGCCGCCACCCAGTAGTGCGCGCCAAGATTGATGTCGGCAGTCAGCGTGATGGTCTGATGATTGAAGCGGGCGCCGTTGTTGATCAACCAGGCGAACTGGGCCAGTTGCGCCGCCGTGCCGATTTCGGTGGAATCCACCGTGAAGCTGGCATCGCGATAGGCCGCTTCCGACCAGTCGCTGGCCAGCACCCAGGTCTTGAAGTTATAGTCATACGAAGCATGATGGCACTGTCCAGCGGCATAGGCATTCGCTGAGGCCCGGACGGTCAGCCCCGTGGAGGCGTTGCGGAAGACAAAGGTGTACTGGTTGCCGGCCGTTTGCCTGACCGGGTTTTCCAAGACAAACGTGCGGCGCTGGTTGGTGTTGTCGCCGGTCACGGTTTGCGACGCAAGCAGGACGCCTGACGCGCCCTGGCCCTGGCGGACTTCGAGCGTGGCCGACCAATCGGCGTCGTCTGTCGCGTAGACGTAGGCCTGTATGGCGGCCAGATGGCCGTTTGTGCCCGCGGTGAAGGATTGCCAGGCAGAGGAAGAATTATAGAAGTAATACCCAAAATTGTCGTTCGCCTGATCCAGCGCCATCCCGGCGAGCTGGCCGGGAGAGGACAAGGGGAGGAGACAGGCCACCGCAACGGTGGCCAATACCGCGGTCCAGGTGTGCTTGATGCTCATGGTCATCCTTTCTTCCGAGGTTGTATCGCCGTTGTATCCTGTGCCGCCCATTGTGAACAGGAACGCGGGTTCTCGGGGAGAGGGATTTCCCCCTCATGCTTCGGAAAAAAGGCATCCGGCTAGTCTGTCGGCTCTCCGTCGGCGATGTCGCGCGCGGCGTCGCGGATCGCCTGCCGGCGCAGTTCCCGGGCGCCCTGCGCGCCCAGTTTGTCCATGATGCGGACACAGTACGATTCCAACGTACGCACGCTGATCGCCAGCCGCTCGGCGATCTCCTCGTTGGAAAACCCCTGCCCCAGCAAGCGGTAGATCTGGCGCTGCTGCCCGCTCAAACTCTCGAAGGAGGAAGATTCGCAGAGGGCCGTCTCCACGCGCGGGCTCAGGTAGCGCGCTCCCGCCAGCAGCGCCCGCACAGCATTGAGCAGCGAAGAAGCCGTTTCACTCTTGGTGACATAGCCGTTGGCCCCCGCCTCCATCGCCCGGCGGATCACATTGGACTCCTCGTGCATGGAATAGACGAGCACCGCGATGCCCAGAATCCGCAGGCGCCTGATCAAGTCGAGTCCGCTCTCGGCGCCCAGTGAAAGATCGATGATCGCGAGACGGCAGGAAGCGAGCGCCGGATGGGCCAGGGTCTCCTGTCCGTCGGCGGCGCCGCCTGTAACCTCGAATCCGGCGCCGGTGAGCAGTTGGACGAGGGCGTCCCGCACCAGCGGGTGGTCGTCCGCGATGAAAATCCGGGATGCGTGGTCTACACTCATCAGGTGTCCTCCAACACCGGCACGCGGCAGGCGACCTCCAGACCTCCGTTCCCGCCGGCGCCGATTCGCAGGGTGCCGCCGAGCAGGCCCGCGCGGTACCGCATGATGCTCAAGCCCATGCCCGCCACTGGGACTGTTCCCTCCGCCAGCCCACGTCCATCGTCGGCAATCTGCATCTCCAGTCCGCCGTCCACGCGCTTGAGCGCAATGGAGATCTGTTCGCACTGCGCATGCTTGACGGCATTGGCGACCGCCTCGCGGGCGATCTGATACCACAGCAGCGCGTGCTCCGGATTGCGGATGGCCACGTCCCGGTCGCCCAGCAGGCGGCAGGCTATGCCATGGCGTCTACGCACGTCCCGGCAAAGCCGCTCCAGCGCGGGCACGAGCGCATCGGCGTCCATGCCGACCGGGCAGAGGCCCTTGGCCACCACGTAGGCCGTATCAATGGCCTCCTGTATGGACGCGCGGATCAGAGCCAGTTCGGAGGCATGGGGCGCGTCGGGTGCCCCGCGCGCGTGTTCCAGCCCCGTGCACCGCAGCAGCGCGGCCGTCAACTGCTGGCACAGGCCGTCGTGCAGTTCTGCCCCGAGCCGACGCCGCTCCTCTTCGCCGAGCCGGCCGATGGCCTCCTCCAGTTGACGACGGCGTCTCGCCTCCTGTTCCAGTTGACGGTTCGCGGCACGCTCGGCGATCATCGTCCGGCGCTGCAGCCGCAGGAAATACGTGAAGAGGACGAGCAGCGTCAGCAGGATCGCCGCGAGCGAGGCGCCCTGCAGCGCCCAGAACGCCGGCGGCGAGGCCAGGGCCCCGGCGGGGACGCCGATGAACGCGAAGCCGCCCGCGTGCAGCAGAGCCGGCGCGGCCGCATAGAGCGCCAGGCTCAGGGCCGCCGCCGCCCAGCCCGCGCGCGATCCCACGAGCAGCAGGGCCAGCAGCGGCATCACCAGGAGCGACAGGCGTCCGCTCCCCGCGAGCTGGCCCACCGCCAGACGCACGACACCAGTCGATGCGACCAGCCCCAGCAGGATGCCCGCGCGGATCTGCGGATCGAGGCTCCGCCGCAACGTCGAAGCCAGCAGCACGAGGTAGTTCAGCAGCAGAAACCCACGCAGTGGCCAGGAGAGCACCACGCCGCGTCCCGCCAGCACGAACAGCAGCGGGGGAAGCAGGAGCACGGTCGCCAGCTTGTGGAGGCGGTCGATCACGACGGCGCGCCACTGCCGGAGCATCTCATCCACCCCGCGCGCGACGTCGGTGTCAGGGGCGTCGCCTACGGGTGCGTGGCGGTAGAGGAACGGCTTGTTCGCGTGCATGGAAATCCGTCTGGCATGGGCTATCGCACCCGTTCGATCACGTAGTCATCGTAATCATGCTGCCCGGGCCATTGGGGCAGCCGCGGGGTCGGACCCCCGATGTGGACGAGCGGGGGCCGGCGCAGGGCCAGGCCGTTGACGATGTGCCAGAGCGTGGTGTCGCCCCAGTATTGCGGTGGCGTGTCCAGATCGGCGACGGCACGGAAGAGGGCCGTGGGCTTTGTGACGCCCTGGTCGATCGCCTGCAGGACGAGCTGTTCGAGGCGTCCGAGGCCGGTCTCGGGATCGGGGAACTCCAGCAGACGGCGGGCGGCGGCAGGCGGCACGTGGGGCAGGGGAGCCTCCGACAGGTTGGCGAGCCGGCGCAGCGCCGCGCCATCGTGGTGCCCGAAGGCGGTGTCGGCCTCGGTGGCGAAGGAGAACATCGCCGGCGTCACCGGCACGCGCAGCGGATAGTGCGCGGCGAAACTGGAGGGCGGCAGCTCGCCGAGGCCGTTGTAGCGCGTCAGACCAGGTGCGGAATCGATGCAGATCTGGGAGACCGATCCGGCGGGGTGGTCGCGGAGACAGGCCAGCAAATGCACCAGCATGGTCTGGTCGAAGAGGCAGGCGTCGAACCAGAGCACGATCAACCGGTCGGCCGCCGCGCGCAGGTCGGCGTACTGGTTGCGGAGTGTCTTCAGGGCCTTCTGGAAGGAGACCCCGCCCCCCGTGTGCTCCTCCAGCATCCGCGCGCGGAGGCACAGCGTCTCCGCGCACGGCCATCCGGGCTCGTGCGTGCCCTCGTAGAGCACGTCATGCCAGACGTGGATGGTGCCGGGCAACCCCGCCGCGCGCAGGTTGGCGGCGGCGCAATCGCCGCTGGTCAGATGATAGGGAAGAGGCGCTTGCATGCCACCAGCATAGGTCAATACGGTAGACGACAACAAGTGCTAAGAATTCATTCAGAGTTGCCGGGTATATCCCTGGCGACCGTAGAAGAAACGCAGCACATAAACCGTCTGCCGGCTCTCGTCGACGCGATCAACCAAATCCGCTTCGGCAGCGGAGGTATTTCGGGGCGGTTGTGTGGCCCAGTGCTAGGCCAGCCCGCGCCGCGCGAGCGCGTCCTCGTCGAGACCGAGGTAGTGCCCGAGTTCGTGGAGCAGCGTGGTCCGCACCTCCTGCCGGAAGCGGGCCGGGTCGTCCTGCGCCTCGTCGCGCAGGTTCTCGACATAGAGATGGATGACGGCGGGCATCGGATCGCCCCCGTCGGCCGGTTCGCCATAGGCCGGGCCGCTGAAGAGCCCCAGCAGATCCTCGCCGTCCTCGACGAACTCGATCTCGTCCGGCGCGGGCAGCGGATCGATCATGATCGCGAGCTCCGCCACGCAGGCGCGCAAGTCGAGCGGCAGCGCCCGGAGCACCTGCTGCGCCTCGTGGTCGGCCAGGGCATACCAATCTATCGATCGCGGTCTCTGCTTCATGGTGGCGGCAAGGTGTAGTGGCAGCGGGGTTGGGTGCTGGCCTGCCAGGACATCACGGCGAACGGCAGCAGGACGACCGCCATTGCCACCGGAGTGATGGGGAGGGTGAGGAGCGCGTCGCGCCACTGTCCCGCGTGCCAGGCGGCCATCAGCACCCATGCATAGAGGCAGAGCGCCTGAAGCAACCAGCGCCAAGGTTTCATAAAGCCAGCATGCCACCGCCCGGCAGATCGTGTCAATATTTTGCGTTGTGGCTTGAGACCTATCGCGAGGGAGATTATACTTGCGGTCATCATGTCGAACGAGAACCCCGCCGTCAACACCTACCGCGAGCAGCGCATCCGC
>CAZYRQ010000027.1:0-13127 GCA_964649455.1 uncultured Lentisphaerales bacterium | reverse complement strand
GAACGCAGGGCATTCCAGAACGCCTCGCGGTCACGCAGCAGGAGCATCGGCAAGCAGTTCATGAAGACGCTGAAGGCATCGTCGCTTACGCCATCCGTGGAACAAGTGGGACAAGAGTAGAATGATGCGCGATGAAATTCAAGGAGAATGTCGTTTTTCATGGGCAGCGGGCATCCATCATGATATGATTTTGGATGAACAAACCGTGAAAGACGCCGATGACCTTTGCCGAATTAGGACTCCGTGACGAACTGCTCCAGGCCATTACCGAGATGGGCTTCGTCACCCCCATGCCCATCCAGGAGCAGACGATTCCCGCGCTGCTCGCGAGCGAAACCGACTTCGTGGGCCTGGCCCAGACCGGCACCGGCAAGACCGGGGCCTTCGGCCTGCCCTTGCTCCACAAGCTGGAAGCCGGCCAGAAAGTGCCGCAGGCGATCATCCTCTGCCCCACCCGCGAGCTCTGCCTCCAGATCGTCGAGGAGCTGCGCCAGTTCGCCAAGCACCTGAAGGGCATCCGCATCGTGGCCGTCTACGGCGGCGCGAGCATCTCCTTCCAGGTCAACGAGCTGCGCCGCGGCGCGCAGATCGTCGTCGCGACGCCCGGCCGGCTGCTCGACATCATCCAGCGCGGGGCCATCGACCTCGGCCAGATCCGGGTCGCCGTGCTGGACGAGGCCGACGAGATGCTCGACATGGGGTTCCAGGAGGATCTCGAGCGCATCATCAAGTCGCTGCCCGAGGGCCGGAAGACCTGGATGTTCTCGGCCACGATGGGCAAGGAGGTCGCCGGCATCGCGCGGCGCTACCTGCACGATCCCGTGGAAGTCACGATCGGCGCCCGCAACCAGGCGGCCCCGAACATCACGCACCACTGCTACACCGTGAACGCGTCGAGCCGCTACGCCAGCCTGCGCCGGCTGATCGACATGACGCCCGATCTCTTCGGCCTCGTCTTCCGGCGCACGCGCCGCGACACGCAGGAGCTGGCCGACATGCTGTCGCGCGACGGCTACGCGGCCGAGCCGCTGCACGGGGATCTCTCGCAGGTGCAGCGCGACAGCGTGATGGGGCGTTTCCGCCGCCGCCAGGTCCGCCTGCTGATCGCCACGGACGTGGCGGCCCGCGGCATCGATGTCGACGACATCACCCACATCATCCACTACGATCTGCCGGACGACATCGACGTCTACACGCACCGCAGCGGGCGCACGGCGCGCGCGGGCAAGTCGGGCTTCTCGATCGTCTTCGTCACCCCCGCCGAGCGCTACCGCATCGGCCTGATGGAGCGGCGGTTGAAGATCCGCTTTGTCGACCAGCTCGTGCCCGACGGCGTCGAGGTGTGCCGCCAGCGGCTGCTCAACATGGCCGAGCGCCTGGCGGCCCAGACCCTCGACGAGGAGGCGCTGGCGCCCTTCCTTCCCGCCCTCGACGCGCGCCTGGCGGGCCTGACGCGCGAGGATCTGCTCAAGCGCGTGCTGGCGAACGAGCTCGCGCGCATCAAGGGCGCCCACGTCTCGCACCAGAACCTGAATGCCGGCGCCCCCGCCGCCTCCGCCGCCAAGCGCGGGGGCCCGCCCCGCACCGAGCGCGAGGCGGGGCCGATGCACACCTTCGAGATGAACGTCGGGCGCGGCGACGGCATCAACGAGGGCGCCATCGTGCGCCTCGTCTGCGAGCATGGCGCCATCCAGTCCCGCCAGATCGGCAGCATCCGCATGAACGCAAACAACACGTTCTTCGATGTCGCGGCCGACACGGCGGCGCAGATCCGCGACGGCCTGAGGGAGGCGCAGCTCGACGGTAACCCGGTCAAGATCCGCGATGCCGAACCCGGCAGCGCCGGCCAGGCGCGTCCCACGCTCCACCGCCCCTTCAAGACCTTCGCACCCCACCGCCGCGGCGGACCCAGCAGCTACCCGGCCCGCCGGCCACCGCCCCACCACGCCGGCAAGGGTGGCAGAAAATTCCGCGGCGCCGAGTGAATAACCGGGGCGCCTGATGCGTCTATGTCATGGAGCCATTGTCCGGTGACTGGCTGACCCGCGCCCAGAACGGCGATGCCGAGGCCTTTGTCGGCGCTTTCGAGGCGCTGCGGCCGGTGGTGTTCGCCGTGGCGGCGCGGCTGGTCGGCCCGGACGATGCCGAAGACGTGACGATGGAGACCTTCCTGCGGGCCTGGCAGGCGGTGAACCAGTTCAACGGACGCGCCTCGCTGAAGTCCTGGCTCTACCGGATCGCGCACAACTGCGCCATCGACACCCTGCGGCGGCGGAAACGCCAGCGCGAGGTGCATCCGGAACCAGACGAGGAGGGGCGGGATCCGCTGGAGCAGGTCGAGGACACCGCTGCCGTGCACCCCGCGGAGGCGATCGAGCGGCAGGAGATGGGCGATGAGATCGATGGCGCCCTGAAGCAATTGCCGCCTGAGCACCGTCTCGTCCTGCTCCTGCGCTATGGCGACGGACTGAGCTACAGCGAGATCGCCGCGGCCACGGGACTGCCGATCGGCACGGTGATGTCGCGGCTCTTCAACGGCAAGCGCAAGCTGCGCAAGGCCATGGGTGGCACGACGGCGGACGAAGCGGAAGAGGAGCGCGAACCATGAAGACGAACAGACCGGGATGGCCGGCGATTGCGGCGCAACTGGCGCGGCGGGGATCCGCTGTGCCGCAGACCGGGGCCAGGAACTTCTGGGAGGCGTTCGAGGCCCGCCGCCACCTCTATCCCCAGCACCCGTCGCCCGCCCACGCGCACGCGCGGCGGGCGCCCTGGTTCTGGGCCTTCGGCAGCCTGGGCGCCACCTCGCTGCTGGCCGCCTGCACCTGGTTCCTCTTCCTGCAGCCCGCCCCTGTGCAGGCCCATTCCGCCATCCACTCCTACGAGATCGACCCGAAGCATGGCACCGTGATGATCCTCCAGGACGAGACGAGCCATGCGGCAATCCTCTGGGTCTCCAATCTCGACCTGTCCGAAGCCGCCCCCCAACCGGAGTTCCAGGAATGAGCGCCACACGTTTGCAGCGTTCCGCACGGCTTTTGGCACTCACACTGATCGTCCTGCTCGCCAACGGACGGCTCTCGGCGGACACCCTGCGGATCCGCATGATTCGCGCGGTTCAAGAAGCATCCGAAGGCGTCGCTCCGGCCCTGCAGGACGTGCTCCCCGTCCTGCGGAGCACCCTGGCCTTCAAGAGCTACCTGCTCGATGCCGACGCGACCCTCCCGCTGCCCGCCAATGGCGAACTGGCGCGGGTCGGCATCTACCAGGTGCTCTGCGAAGGCGCCGCCGACCGGCTGACCGTGCAGATCCTCCGCGGCAGCCAGCGCATTCTGCGCACGGTCGCGACCGTCCGCCGCGACCAGCCGGTCATCCTGGGCGGCTTTCCCGCCCGCTCCGGGGGCACGCGGATGTTCATCCTGACCGTGGAGGCCGACAGCCCGGCCCCCTGAATTGCCCCGCGTCCGTGCATACCCTCGTCCATCCCGAACGCTTCCACGAGATCCCCGGACCGCTGGTTCTGGCCGCCGGCTTCTTCGACGGCGTCCACTGCGGGCACCGCCGCGTGCTCGACGGCGCCGTCGTCCGCGCGCGCGAACTGGGCGGAGCGGCCTGGGCGCTCACCTTCGACCAGCATCCCCTCGCCGTGCTCGACCCGGCCCGGCGGCCGCCGCTCCTGACCCCCCTGCAGAGCCGCCTGGAGCGTCTGGCGGAGACCGGCATCGACGGCTGCCTCCTGCTGCCCTTCACGCGCGAGTTCGCCTCCCTCGCCCCGGAGGCGTTCATCGACCTGCTCGCCGGCGGCCGACGCGCCATCGCCGAGATCCGCTGCGGCGACAACTGGCACTTCGGCGCCCGCGGGGCAGGCACGCCCGCCCTGCTTGTCCAACTCGGCGCGCAACATGGATTCAACGTGGTCATCGTGCCGGCAGAGTCCTACAAGGGCCGCCCGATTTCCAGCACCCGCATCCGCCAGGCGATCCAGTCGGGCGCCATCCCCGATGCCACCGAGATGCTCGGGCGCCCCTACTCCATCCGCGAGACCGTCGTGCGCGGCCGCGGTGTCGGACGCACCATCGGCATGGCCACGGCCAACCTCCACCCCTCCGCCGAAGTCCTGCCGACAAACGGCGTCTATGTAGTCCGCACCTGGATCGGAGACCGCCCCGTCGACGGCGTCGCCGGACTCGGCTGGCGTCCAACCTTCCCCGATGCCCGGCCCGACGCCCCCGTGCTCGAGATCCACCTTCTCGACTTCGAGGGCGACCTCTACGGGGCGACGCTCGACGTCGCCTTCCTGGCCCGCCTGCGCGACGAGATCCGGTTCCCGGACGCGGCCGCGCTGATGGTTCAGGTGCGTGACGACATCGCCCGCGCGCGACGCCTGCTGGCCGGTGATCAATGAACACTGACGCGGATGGGCATTGATGTCACGACACTTGTCCAAACATAGGGTCTAAGCTTTTTCTAGCCGATGGCACCCCAAGCAGCGCGGAACCTACGGGACTGCGATCCCCGAGAGCCGGCGCTACGGATCACGCGGAGGAACAGGATAATCCGAGCAGGCGGGTGGCGTTCCCGCCCATCAGCGCCTGCATCCGATCCGCCGGCAGATTCAGGGCCTCGATGCGCGCCAGTTGTTCGTCGTGGCGCGTCCAGGGCCAGTCGCTGCCGAAGTGCATCCGGTCGATCGGGTGGCGCAGGAGCAGGTCGCGGACGCGGTCGGGCGGTAGGTAGTCCAGGGACATCGAGGTCTCGATGTCGATGGGCTGGCCGATCAGCAGGCGCTCGGCCTCGTCCCAGTCCATCCAGCCGCCCAGATGGCTGGCGACGAACTTCAGATCCGGCAGGGCGTCGAGCAGCCGGCGGATGCGAACCGCGTCGCAGAGGCGCTCACGGGGAAAGGCGATGTCGAATCCGGCATGGCAGACCACCACGAGCCCGTTTTGCCGGGCGCAGTCCAGCAGGTCGAGGGCCGCGGGCGAGTCGAGCGCGAAGCTCTGGTAGTAGGGATGGAGCTTGATGCCCTTGTATCCGGCGTGTGCCGTCTGCTCGATGTGCCGGTAACGCTCGGGATCCTCGGGATGCACCGACAGCAGGGGAATCGCCAGCCGGGCGGCCGCCTCGCCGAAGGCGCCGTGGCGGATGGCGTCGGACCACTTCAGGATGGCGTCGAACTGGGAGGGCTTGGTGGCGATCGAGCAGATCACGGCGGCGTCGAAACCGCAGTCCGTCAACTGGCCGGCCAGCGTGCCGAGGCGCCCGTCCTCGGCGCGGTAGCCGGGTGGCATCGCGGCCATCAGGGCCGTCATGGCCCGCTCCGCGATCATGTCGGCGAAGGCGTGCGCGTGGAGGTCGATGCGCATGGCCGCGCTCAGCCCGCTCGCAGCCTCGCGGCGGTGACGGGCAGTTCGGTGGCGGGATCGTCGATACGGCCTTCGAACGAGAGCCGCCCGGTGTAGCCGATCTGGCGCACGGTTTGCAGGAAGCGCGGCAAGGCCTCGCACGGTTCGGCGCCCGGCGTCCGGCGGTTGGCCTTCGTAGCTATGTGCATGTGGCGGAAGAGCGGCGCGGCGGCGACGATATCGGACTCCGCCTCGCCGTTGCAGGCCCAGTGGTAGCCGTCGACGAGCAGTCGAATATTGGCATCATCCACCAGCCGCGTGAGGCGGGCGCACTCGGCGACGGTATTGAGGATGTTGCATTCGGCCGTCCGCAGGGGCTCGATGACGATGACTACGCCGTGTCGCCGGGCCACCGGCCCCAGGCGCTTCAGGAAGGCTAAGATCTGGCGCTCGGCCTCCACCCGGTCGAAGCCGTCGGGAACCTGGCGCGCGCCGCCCGAACCGAAGACGATCGTGTCGACGCCCGCTGCGGCGGCACGCGCGCAGGCCGTGGCCGTATAGTCGTCCAGTGCGGCGACGTCGACCGCCGGCCCCGTGACCTTGAGGTCGCCGGGCAGGAAGCCGTTGCAGACGGGGCAGGACAGGGGCGCGGCCTTGACGGCCGCCAGCGCCGCCTCGAAGCGCGCCGCCTCGGCGCGCGGCTGCAGGAACGCCTGCACAGACCACTCGAAGTAATCGAAACCTGCGGCGGCAGCGGGCGCCGCCACATCCGGAGAACCGCACACACCAATGATCATGATCTCACTCCTCAAGGTGTCGCGAGCAGCGCGCGCCATTCGGCCAGTTCGCGCCGCCGCTGCTCAGCCCACGCGGTCGCGTCGCCCGCGCCTGCCGCGGGCGAAGTCGGGACGTGCGCCGTGCCGCACTGCGGGCAGCAGGCGCCCTCCGTGACCGGCGCGCCGCACGAGCGGCACTGCCGTTCCAGAACCTCGCCGCAGAAGGCGCAGTGGCGCCCGCCCGGCGTCGGCTGGCGCCGCGGCCAGAAGATCAGTTCGCCGTCGACGACAAACGGCACATTCGACGGACAGTCGCCATTCGGACAGATGGAGCGGCCGGCGACCGGGGCCGAAGGCATGGCTTCGACCGGGGCGGCCTCGGGGTCGAGGGGCACCTCCAGGATGGCCGCAATCTTCTCGATGGTGGCGCGCGCGAGCGCCTCCATCCGTCCCGATTCCATCATGCTCAGCGCCGACTGCTTGCAGCCGACCTGCTCAGCCAGAGCCGCCTGGGTCAGTCCCCGGGCGCGGCGCGCGTCGCGCAGGCGCCGGTGCAGTGGCAGGTTGGTGAGATCGGGGGTCATACGGGTGGGAAGTATCGCCGATTTGGCGCAGTGAGGCAAGTCCGGAGCGTTGTCTGGAGCGTTGATGGTGCGTTGATCTCGCCTTTTCAAACGCATCCATGTGTCTTTCGGCTCGCGGGGACGCTCGCCCTCCAATTCTCGCGGGGACGCTCGCCCTCCACTTTTTACGGGGACGCGCGCCCTCCACTTTTTACGGGAACGCTCGCCCTCCAATTCTCGCGGGGACGCGCGCCCTCCACTTCAAAATACCAGTGGCGAATGATGGCCTGCCTGGAGGGCGAGCGTCCACGCGAGCCGTTTGCGCAAATCTACACCAGCGTCAAGAGCGCCTCGTCGCACGCCGTCAGCTTCTCCAGGCCCGTGTCGGTGACGAGGTAGGAGGGCGAGCGTCCTCGCGAGCCGTTGGCGCAAATCTACACCAGCGTCAAGAGCGCCTCGTCGCACGCCGTCAGCTTCTCCAGCCCCGCGTCGGTGACGAGGTAGGTGTTCTCCACGCCGACGGCCCCCACGCCCGGAAAGACGAACTTGGGTTCGAGGGCGATCGTCATGCCGGCCTCGAGGCACGCCTTGGTGCGCGCCGCCAGCACGGGCAATTCGTTGATCTCGAGCCCCACTCCATGCCCGACGAACTTGGCCTGCTGCCGGCAGCCCATGAAATGGGCGCCGAGTCCCGCCTCGTCGGCCAGGCGCTTCGCCAGCGTGTAGAGCGCCTCGCAGGAAATCCCGCTGCGGCTCTCGCGTGCCAGGGCCTCGCAGATGGCGATTGAGACGTTGTGCGCCTCGCGGACGCGCTCCGGCAGCGTGCCGATGGCGTAGGTGCGCGAGCAGTCGGAGTGGTAGCCGTTGAAGTTACCAGCAAGATCAGCCATGACCGTCATGCCCTCGCGCAGCGTGGTACGGTTGGCGCCGATCGGGAGGGTTGGGTGCACACCGGCCCCGCCGAGCGCGAAATCGTAGGCCGAGGGCGCCTCGGCGTTGTCGCCCGCCAGCACGCTGCCCATGAAGATCTCCATCCGCCCGCCGAAGGCGCGGAAGATCCCCAGGCTGCCGTTCAGGCGCAGTGCATGTTCCAGCGCGATCGCGAAGTCGAGATCGGTCATGCCGCGCCGGTAGAGCGAGGGGAAGGAGGCGACCACGCGGGCGTGCTGCCGGCACGCGTCGCGTAGGCACTCGATCTCGTAGGGTGTCTTGACGGCACGCACGGTGCGGATGGCGTCGGTGCCGTTGACCAGCGTCGCGTCGGGAAAGCAGGCGCCAAGCCGGAACCATTCGGCCGCCGGCAGCACGTCGCCCTCCAGCGCCAGCCGACGCGGCAGCGGACGTCCGGCGGCGGCGAGATGTTCGGCAATCTCCTCGGGGCGACGCACGGCGACCGTCTCGAAGCCCGGCAGCCACGCGGCGAAATCGGACGGACGCCGGTAGTAGTAGACCGGCGCGCCCTCCGTCGGCAGGTAGAACCAACCGTTCATCACGGTGCCTGAGGCGTAGATCAGGTCGGCGTTGAGCGTCAGGATCAGGGCGTCGGCCTCGAGCGGCGCGAGGGCCGCGCGCAGCCGCGCGTGCCGGCGCGGCAGATCGTCAAGCAGGGCCTGCGGCAGGGGGGAGGGGGTCTCGTCTTGCATGGTGAGTATCCGGCAGTTGTTGAAATGAGGTAGTTTTTAGGGGGTGTGAATTGGGGGCATGGCAAGGCGGGCAAGCATGGCAGGCCCAGGCGACAGGCGGCAAGCGGCCCAGTCTTCATGCACCCGGGCCGAAAGGCCCTCGCAGACTTCCGGCTGAAGGCGGGAATCCGACGGGAAGGCCAGTGCCGGTGAACTGTCGCGTCGGAGTGCCGCCTTTAGGCGGAAGTCGAGAAGGGGCCTCAGCCCTGTCGCCCGCTGCTCCTTCCACACGCGCCACTTCGTCCACGCTTCATGCTCCACGTCTTACACTCCAGAAACTGCCCCAGCGCCGGCCGACTGGCGTGTCGCCGCGCGGGTCATGAGCCGGAGCAGCGCCCAGGCCGACGCAAACACGACCATGACGCCCAACAGTCCGGCCAAGCCGGTCGACAACCACGCGTGACCAATTCGGGGCACGGCGTAGCCGGGCAACGGGCTCACAAACGCGGGCGCCGCCTCATGCAGGAAGACATACTTCTCGGCCACCCACTCCAAACCATCCGGACAGCCGCAGGCGAAGGGACTCAGGGCCAAGGCGATGACCGCCGCGGTCGCGAACGGCACGATGGCCTTGCCGCGCGGGCTCGTCACGGTGGCCGCCGCGCCCAGCCACGCGCAGACAGCCGCGGTGATGGCCGCCTCACCGAGGCCGATCAGGGCATGCTTGCCCACCATGGCCGCAACGACGCGCGAAAACGCGATTTGTCCTGCCATGGCCAACTCGACGCTGACGGCCAGGGACGCCAGCACGATCGAGGCCCAGGCGGCTACCGCTGTGGCCAGGAGCACCCCGGCGGGGCTCCGCCAGCCAGCGGCCAGGGCCGCGCGCAGCAGGCCACCCACGCCGGCGCCGACAAGGGCCATGTTGAACAGGTTCGCGCCCAGCACCGTGATGCCCCCGTCAGAGAAGAGCAGACTTTGAATGACCACCACCAGCGCCATCGAGAGGACGCCCAGCGGCGTGCCCAGCAGGCTCGCGGCCAAGACACCGCCCAGCAGATGCCCCGAGGTTCCCTCCATGATCGGGAAGTTCATCATCTGTCCGGCAAAGATCAACGACGTGACACCGGCGAAACGGGCCGGCGGGGTTTGGGTACGCCTGGCGGCATAGGCCGCGGTGGCGATGCCGAAGGAGCTGACGACGGCGGTCACGGGGCAGATGGTGCCCTGAAGCATGGAATCGGGTATGTGCATGGTGTTCCTCTGTTAACGATACCGTGTCCGTGGCTTGGGGTCGAAGGCATCGCGTAGCCCCTCGCCGATGAAGACGGTCAGCAGCATCACGATAAAGAGTAGCAAAGATGGGTAGAGAATCAACCACCAGGCGGCGCGGTTCTGCTGCGCCTGCTGCAGCAGTTCGCCCCAGCTCGGCGTGAGCGGCGGCAGGCCGAAGCCGAGGTAGTCGAGGGCCGTGATCGAGGCGATGGCGCCCACCAGGCTGAAGGGCATCAGCGTGATCAGCGGGGTCAGGGCGTTCGGCAGGATGTGGCGGCCGATGATGCGGGCGGCGCCGAGGCCCTGGCAGCGCGCGGCCTCGACGAAGGGGCGCTGGCGCAGGCGCAGGAACTCGGCGCGCATGTAGTACGAGAGGCCGATCCAGTTGAAGAGCCCGTAGCAGAGCAGGAGCAGGCCGAAGCTCCGCCCGACGACGGAGCCCAGCAGGATCATCACATAAAGGAAGGGCAGCGCGCTCCAGATCTCGATTACGCGCTGCGTGGCCAGGTCGATCCATCCGCCGAAGTAGCCCTGCACGGCGCCGATGACCAGTCCCAGGAGCATGGCCCACGCCACGAGCAGCAGGCCGAAGTTGAGGGCTGTGCGCGTGCCGTAGAACAGGCGCGCGAGCACGTCGCGGCCGGCGGCGTCGATGCCCAGCCAGTGTTCAGGCACCGGTCGGTGCGGCCAGGCGATGGAATCGAGGCGGAACTCGGCGCGCGTCTGGCGTCCCTGCCAGGGAATGTACTGCTGCACGGTGCCGGTTCGGGAGGTGCAGGCCGTCTCCATCCAGGTCATCAGTTCGGAGCGGAGCTCCGCAGGGATCCGCTGCCAGGCACGGGTGTCGCGCACGCGCAGATCCGCCGCGCGGCGGTCGAGGCGGACGGAGAAGGGGCCGGTGGCCGGGGTGTCGGGCACGCGCAGTGAGAGGCGTACCGTGGCCGGCGCCTCCGGACGCGGCGCGTAGGCCAGCAGCGAGACCTGCAGGCGGGCCGGGGCGCCGCCGTCCGCAGGCGCACCGTCTGCCGTATCGAGCGTCACGGTCAGCGCCGGGGCGGGGCGGTTGGCGAAGCGCGTCGCCAAAGCCTCCGCGAGGGCGGGCGTCATTTGCCAGTGGTTGGTCAGAGAAAGTCCCTCGATGCGCGCGGCGCCGGGGAAGAGGGGTTCGCAGCCGAGGGGCCGTGTGATCGTGCCGTCCGGCGCCAGGTTGAGGCGGCCGATGGCGGCCTCCGGAGTGATCGTCAGCGTGGCGCGGCGGTAGGCCTCCAACGTGGCGGGATCCGCGACCTGGTGCGGGCCGTGGGGCACCGGAGCGCGCAGCAGGAGGTTGCCCGGGGTGGCGCGGAACACGGGATCGCGTGCCAGGCTCGCGTAGTCGGGGCGAGCCGTGACGCCGTTGCCGAAGAGGGCGTCCTGCGTGACATGGCGGAGGAACGGGAAGCGCGTGCGGCCGTTCACGCGGATCAGCAGCGGCTGGTCGTTGCACAGCAGCTCGGAACCGAGGCTAAGGAGGTAGATGCCCGCCAACAGGCACAGCGAGCCCCAGGCGCGACGGTTGCGGCGGAACTGGAGCCAGCGTTTCCGGGTTAGCGGGGAGACGGCGAACATGATGGAGCCTCATCCGAAATGGATGCGGGGGTCGATCAGCAGGTAGCAGAAGTCGGAGAGCAGGTTGCCGACGAGCTGGAGGGAGCTGGTGACGGCGAGGATCGCCATGAAGACGGCATAGTCGCGCCCGGTGATGGCCTCGAGGCTGAGGCGTCCCATGCCGGGAATCTCGAAGACGCGTTCGATGATTACCGAGCCCGCGAAGAGCAGCGTGAGAATGCCGCCGAAACCGGTGGCGATGGGGATCAGCGCGTTGCGGAAGGCATGCCCCCAAAGGGCGCGGCGCGGCGTGGCGCCCTTGGCGAGCACCGTGCGGACGTAGTCGGCGGCGATCTGCTCCAGCAGCGAGTTTTTCATCAGGAGCGTCAGCATGGCGAAGCTGCCTGCAACGTAGCAGGAGACCGGCAGGGCCATGTGCCAGGCGCGGTCGGCGAGGCGCGCCCACGGGCCGAACGTGGCGGCGTCGGGCGATTCGAATCCGCCCAGGGGAAAGAGGTTCCAGAGGGTGTCGACCGTGCCGCAGAAGAGCATCTTCAGCAGCATGCCGAGGGCGAAGGCGGGCAGGGCGTAGCCGACGAAGACGACCGCGCTGGTGGCGGCGTCGAAGCGCGAGCCGTGCCGCAGGGCCTTGGCCATCCCGAGCGGGATGCAGACGAGGTAGGCCAGCATGAAGCCCGTGAGGCCGAACCAGAGCGAGACGGGGAAGCGCGAGGCGATCAGCTCGCCGGCCGAGCGGTCGGGGAAGTCGTACGAGCGCATCCGCAGCCCCATGGCGTCGCGGACGAGCCAGCGGGCGTACTGGCGCAGGAAGGGCTGGTCGAAGCCGAACTGGCGCGTCAGCGCGAGTCGCTGCTCCTCGGTGATGGCGGCGACGCGTCCCGCCGGCGCGCCGCCGCCCTCGCCGCTGCCGAGCCCGCGCAACCGCGCCAGGCGCATCTCGACGGGGCCGCCGGGCAGCATGCGCGTCAGCGCGAAGCAGACCAGCGTGATGCCGAGGAAGGTCGGCATCGCCAGCAGCAGGCGGCGGATCAGGTAGCTGAAGCGGTTCATCGCTGGAGCGGCGGCCTCACGGTGCGCGGAAGGTCTCGTCGAAGTCGACGACGTCGGGGCGCGGCGGCAGCATCTCGCCGGCCTGCCTGGCGGCCTCCAGCTCCGCCGCGGAGTCGGCGTCGTGCCACCAGTAGGTCAGCAGGCTGCGCTCGTCGCCGTATTTCGAGAGGACCGTCGGCGGGGTGCCGAACTTGTCCCAGTAGAGCAGGCGCACGGCGTCGAGGTTCCAGAGCAGGATGTAGGGCACCTGTTCCGCGAGGATAAAGTCGATGCGCCGGCAGATGCCGTTGCGGGTCTGGAGGTCGAAGATCCCGCGCTGGGTCTCGATGAGCTGGTCGACCATCGGGTCC
Source organism: uncultured Lentisphaerales bacterium (assembly GCA_964649455.1). Classification (GTDB taxonomy): domain Bacteria; phylum Verrucomicrobiota; class Kiritimatiellia; order RFP12; family JAAYLN01; genus JAAYLN01. Next base: position 538 of record CAZYRQ010000027.1, on the reverse strand, counting down.
TTGAAGCCCGTGATGTTGTTGCCGCCCTGGCGGTCGGCCTCGGCCGAGGACCACATGCCCTCCGGATCCTTGAAGAGCCCGCTGCTCCAGGCCGCCCAGGTCATGTCGAAGTTGTACTCGTCCATGTCCCGTGTCCAGGCCGCCCAGTCCTTGCGCACGATCTTCATCTCGACGCCGGCCTGCTTGAGGTCCTCGTTGTAGAGGACGAGGAACTTGTCGGCGGTCTCGTCGCGCGTGAGGAACGTGAAGCGCAGCGGCTGGCCGCCGCGCATGCGGACGCCGGTGCGCGGGTCGGGCGTCCAGCCGGCCTCGGTCAGCAGCGCGCGCGCCTTCTCGGGCTGGTAGTCGAAGACGGGGTTGTTGCAGGCGTTGGAGGCGGAATAGAGGTCCTCGTAGTAGGACCGGTGCAGGAAATACTGGTTGTGCATGAGCGTCTCGACCATCTTCTGGCGGTTCAGGAGATAGGCCAGGGCCTGGCGGACTCGGAGGTCGTCGAAGGGCGGCCGGCGGAGATTCATGGCGAAGCCCTGGAACCCGA
>CAZYRQ010000026.1:0-13231 GCA_964649455.1 uncultured Lentisphaerales bacterium | reverse complement strand
AGTCGCGCAGCGAATACAACTGAACCGCCACTGGATGCAACATGACCGGATCCTTTCCCGCCTGGTTGATGAAGACAAGGGCATCATACCGCTTTTGATCTCTGGCGGCAAAAGGAAAAGGATCGGAAAAGGTGAATTTGTGTTCTTGGGATTGCGTGTTACCGCCTCAATGAAGTATAATCGAGCACCTTGGAGATCGACTCTCTCCGGATTTCCGCACGAGTCCTCATTCTGGAGAAGCTGGGCATGAGCAACTGGCTGGTAAAAAGGCTTTCGGGCATTGCGGCGGGCGCAGTGCTGCTGTTCGGGGCGCTGACGGTGGCTGCGGCACCGGGGGGCGCGGCGCCGGGCACGTGGCGAGCGGCGAGAGGCGCCGCGGGTGGGGCGGCCGTTGCGAATGCGCCCCGGGTGCGCGCCGCCCAGCGGGTGCAGGCCGGCGGGAGCGTGCAGACGCTGGTCTACCGCTTTGCGCGTCCGGAGATCGTGGCCGGCGACGGGGGCGTCGCGGATCTCCGCGTGCCGGGAACCGATTCGGTCGGCGAACCGGGCGAGCCGCTGCTGCCCGTGCTGGGCATCCGGGTCGTGGTGCCGCAGGGTCACGAGGTTGTCGCGGTCAAGGTGACGCCCGGCATGGCGGAGGTGGTGGCCGAGCAGGTCCAGTTGCGCCACGCGGAGGCGGCTTATCCGCTGAGCCGTCCCGATCTGGTCCGTCGTCGCACACCGCGCAGCGAACGGATCTATGGATCCAACGCGCGCTATCCCGCGCGTAGCGAGTTGCGCAACGGCCTGCAGCGCAAGCGCGGCGTGCCGTTCGAGGAGATTCAGCTCTATCCGGTCGCTTACCAGCCGAAGTCCGGGCGCGTCATCTGGACGGAGGAGATCACGGTCGAGGTCGAGACGGCGCCCGCGGCCGCGGCAATCGCCGGCGGCGGCGCCGGGGGCCTGCGCCTGCGTTCGTCGCGCGACCTGGACGCCGCACGGGCGCTGGTGGACAACCCGGAGACGCTGGCCGCCTTCGCCGTCGAAACCGCGGCGACCGCCGAGCCCGACGGAGAGCCGCAGGTGCTCGGCGCCACGCCCGCCACTCTGGCGCTGCCCTGCCAGCCCACGGACAACGGCGGCACCGGCTACGTCCACGTCGTCGTGACCACCGCCGCGCTGCGCGACGCCTTCCAGGGACTGGTCAACCGTCGCCGGAGCCAGGATATCGCCTCGACGCTGGTGACGCTGGAGGAGATCCTGGCGGTCTATCCCGGCGCCGACACGCAGGAGTCGCTGCGCGCGTTCATCCGTGACGCCTACAACACCTGGGGCACGGAGTATGTCCTGCTGGGCGGCGACGCCGGCCATATCCCTCCCCGTCTGCTCTATGTCTCGGCGAACGGCGGCTCGGAAACCGACAATCTGCCCAGCGACCTCTACTACCAGTGCCTGGACGGCACCTTCAACGACAACAACAACAGCCGCTGGGGCGAGCCCAACGACGGCCCCAACGGGCGCGAGGTCGACCTCTATGCCGAGGTGGCCATCGGGCGCGTCTCCGCCGAGACGCCGCAGGAGGTCGCCAACTGGCTCGCCAAGGTGGCGGTCTACGAGGCGGACTGCGCGGCGGGCACGGCGCCGTACGTGCGCTCGGCCCTCTTCGTCGGCGAGTATCTCGGCTTCGGCGGCGTCTCCGACTACGCCTCCAGCATGATGGAGCAGATCCGCCTGGGCAGCTCGGCCGACAGCTACACGACCAAGGGCTTCGCCCCCTTCGACGTCTACACGGAGTGGGACACGCTCTACGACGCGCCGGGCTACGAGTGGACCGCCGCCGACTTCGCGGCGCAGGTCAACGCCAACAAGTTCGCCGTGATCAACCACCTCGGGCACAGCAACACCGACTACAACCTCAAGCTGCGCAACGCCGACGCCGACGCGCTGGTCAACAGCAAGCCGGTCGTCATCTACTCCCAGGGCTGCATCGCGGGCGCCTTCGACCGCGACTGCATCGCCGAGCACTTCACGACGTCGACGACCAGCGGCGCCTTCGCCGGCGTCTGGAACGCGCGCTACGGCTGGGGCAGCGGCAACTCCACCGACGGCCCGAGCCAGCGCTTCAACCGCCACTTCTGGGACGCCTTCTTCTCCGACGGCATTCCCCACCTCGGCGTGGCCAACCAGCTCTCGCACGAGCGCAACGCCCCGATCATCAACCGCAACTGCATCCGCTGGTGCTTCTACGAGACCAACCTCTTCGGCGATCCGATTCAGATCCTCGATGGCTTCGACACCTCGCTGGAACTCGACCGCGAGGCCTACCAGTCCACCGCCGCGACCGTCGTCACGCTGCGCGTGCCGACGCAGTACGGGCTGGGCGCGCAGACGGTCCGCCTGAGCCTGGACGCGGGCGGCCTCGGCGGACTGGACATCGCCTGCCCCCTCGTCGGCGTGGAAAACCGGCGCGCGGTCTACCGCAGCGCCCCCGTAAACCTCGCGCCCCTCGGCGCCAGCCACGGCCAGACGCTGCATGCCTTCTGGACGCCGGGCAACCTGCAGGCAGAGGCGGACATCGACGACGTGCCGCCGCAGATCCTCGCGGTCCAGATGACCAGTCCCGACGACGACATCGTCAACGTCACCTGGACGACCGACGAGCCGGCCCGCGGCGGCGTCCGCGCCGGCGCGACCCTGCCGCCCTCCGACTACCTCCGTTCCCACGCCAACTACGTGACCACGCATGACCTGACGATCGATGGCCTGCCCGCCTTCAGCGTCTTCGCGGTCGCCGTCTGGTCCGAGGATCCGGCGGGCAACCGCGCCGAGCTGCCGGCGAACCCCGGCAGCACCGAACTGGCCGACTACCTGGTCCACGCGACGGTCGGGCGCCAGGTGCAGGCGGTCTTCGACCTCGAACGCGGCGTGGACGGCTGGCTGGTGCAGAATCTCTCGACGAACGCCTGCTGGGAGTACGGCACGCCGACCTACGGCCCCGACGTGGCCTCGCGCTGCTGGGGCACGCGGCTGAACGGCCGCTATCCCGACGGCGCCCACGCCCTGCTGATCTCGCCGCCGGTGACGGTTGGCATCAGCCCCATCATCTCCTTCCGGCACTGGTATGACATCGAGCAGACCCCGGAGGGCGCCGGGCAGATCCTGAACGCCGACTGCGGTTACATCGAGGTCTACGCCAACGGCGCCTGGCACGACGTCGGCGCCTACACGCGTCCGGCGCTGCCGGGCGGCATCGTCACGGGCGCGGGCGCCGGCTGGGAGGACGTCCGCATCCTGCTGCCCAATACCTTCGCCAACCAGGCGCTCAAGATCCGCTTCCGCTTCGTCTCCGACACCCTGCGCAGCGGCCCCGGCAATCCGGCGGGCTGGTACATCGACGGGGTGACGTTCAGCGATTTCCCGGCCAAGGGCCTCAGCCTGGCCTCGCTCGTGATCGACGACGCCGCGCCCGGCGGCAACGCCAACCACTGCGCCGAGCCCGGCGAGACCTTCAACCTGCGGCTCAGCACCTTCAACTACGGCGGCACGGATCTGCCGATCCGCGAGGGCTCCTTCGTTCTACAGACCGGGGGTGCCGAGGCGGGACGGGTGACGCTGGCCGGCGGTTCGCCCGCCCCCCTGGCGTACGGCACGCTGCCCGCGGGGCAGATGACGGTGTCGTCGCCGTATGCCGTGCAGGTCTCGCCCCTGACGCGCCCCGGCACGATCGTCACGGTGCTGCAGACGCTCATCGGCGCCGACGGCACGGTCTACGAGCACCGCAACGCCTTCACCATTCGCCGGACCGGTCCGATCTCGGGGCACGTGCTCGAACCCGGAACCCTGGACGGCATCGCCGGGGTCACGGTCACGGCCGCGCAGTCCGACCATGCCTTCTCGCAGGTGACCGGCGCGGACGGGGCGTTCGCCTTCCCCGTCGCCGATTCCAACGTCATCTACCAGGTGACCGCCGCGCTCGGCTCGCTCCGCCAGACGCAGGCAATCGTCGCGCCGACGAACGGCGTCCGCTTCCTGATGGGGCTGCCGCTGATCGAGACGGCGCCGTCCGCGATCTTCATGACCGCCACCCAGGGGCAGGCGGAGACCGGCGCCAGCTTTGTCGTGCGCAACCGGCTGGAGGCCAGCGACACCCTCCGGTACACGGTCGCCTTCCGCTATGACGACGAGGCCGCGGCCGGCTGGCTCTCCGTCACCAACGGCGCGCCGATGGCCCAGGCCCTCGTCCCTGGCGCCGAGCAGTGGTACCACCTCGTCGCCGACACCGCCGCGCTCGCGCCCGGCACCTACACGGCAACCATCCATATCGAGGCGGTCGCCGCCAACCAGACCGCGGTCGACATTCCCGTCACCCTGACCATCGACGACGTGCTGATGATCGAGTATCACGACTACCGGGTGCAGGACCTCGTGGCCGGCCTCAGCCTGGGCGACGACGACGGCTTCCTGGAGCCGGGCGAGGGCGCCGACGTCTATGTCAGCCTCCGCAACGCCAATCCCTACACGGCGGCCTTCGGGCTCGACGCGACCGTCGTAGTCGCCTATCCGCTCGACGGCACGGTCACCCTGGGCGGCGATCAGCTCGCCTGGTGGATGATTCCCGTGGGCGCGGTGGTCGCGTCGGAGACGCCCTTCACCGTCAACTGGGATGCCGCGATGACGGCGCCCTATGCCGAGTTCCAGGCCACCGGCAGCGACTACGGCGGCCGGCCCTTCACCTTCAGCTTCACGATCACCAATCGCTTCTACCACTCCATGACCGGGGTCGTCCAGACCGTCTCCACGTTCCCGATGATCCCGACCAACCAGGTGACGCCCGTGGCGGGCGCCTTGGTCACGGCCGAGGCGGTCGACGGCACGCTCCTGAGCAGTACCGTGACGGGTGCGAACGGCGCCTACACGATCCGCGGCATGGTCGCCGACCAGCCCTACTGGGTGCGGGTGACGCCGGCGGCCGACTCGCCGGTGGTGCCGCCGGCCGGCATCACGCTGACGCCCGCCGTCGAGCCCGGCTTCGACCCGGTGGCGCAGACGCTGACGCGCCACTTCATGACGGTCAACTACGGCACCAACTCCGCGCACCTGCATCTGGCGAGCGTCGACGTGAGCGACAAGGACCTGGGCGACGGCGACGGCGCGATCGATCCCGGCGAGCGTCTGAACGTGACGGTCCACTTCACCGACAGCGCGGCGATCGCGGCCCTCAACGTGACCGGCCTGCTCGTCAACGCCGTCTTCGAGTTCCCGGACTGCATGTCGGTGGTGGCCGGCAGCGTCGGAACGCCGGTCACCATCCCCGCCGGCGAGACCCGGCCGCTCGCGGCCGCCTTCGAGGTCGACGTCGATCCCGCCGCCGTCGCCGGCAGCTATCAGCGCTTCTGGGTGACGGCCGCCACCACCAACACGCCGCTCCTGGCCTGGCCCTTCGACTTCCGCCTCGAGGTCGACCCGCGGTTCGACGTGGCCGGAACGGTGACCTTCGGCGACGGCAACAGCGCGGCCAAGTGGGCGGCCGTCCGCGTGGAGGCCCGCGACGGCGCGGGCGCGGTGCTCACCACCGCCGTGCCCGACCCGGCCACGGGCGCCTACCGCCTGCGCGGCCTGCTGGAAGGCGCCTGCACGATCCGCATCGCGGCGCTGCCCGAGGGCTACCGCGAGCCCGCCCCGGTCGCCATCCCCCTGCTCAACAACGACCTGGCGAACGTCGACTTCACGATCAATCCCTGGGGCGTCCAGTCCGTGCCCGCCGCCCTCGATCTGGTGATCGACGAGGGCACGTCGGCCACCCAGACCCTCGCCATCAGCAACCTGGAGACCGTTTCGGCCCTCGTGGATCTCGATATCCGCTTCGGCCGCACGGCAAGCGACGTGCTGCCCGCCGACGAGGCGCCCGCCGCGAACCTCGCTAATCTGCCGACCGACTGGACGGCCCTGGACGAGGAACGCTTCCTCGGCGACCAGCTGGAGATCCGCTTCCACGACGGCGTGACGATGGCCGCGCGCGAGGCCTACCTCGCGCGGCACGGGCTCGAGGCCGTCTTCCACTACACGCTCGTGCCCGCCGTGCTGGCGCGCCCGAAATCGGGAGCGCTCGCAACCCTCGGCGGCGCGGCCGCCCTGACGGAACCGGAAGTCGTCGCCTATCTGCAACCGAGCGTGCGCCTCACGCGCAACGCGCTGCCGTCCGACCCCTTCCTGAACGAGCTGTGGGGCCTGCGGAACGTGCGCCAGACGGGCGGCACGCTGGGCGCCGACGTCGGCGCCGAGGCGGCCTGGAACCGCTCGACGGGCGATGTCGCCGTCGTCGTGGCCGTCTGCGACACGGGCGTGATGATCAACCACGAGGATCTCGAGGCCAACATCTGGACGAATCCCGGCGAGAGCGGCGTCGATGCCGCCGGCCAGGACAAGGCCCGCAACGGGATCGACGACGACAACAACGGCTATGTCGACGATCTCCACGGCTGGAACGTCGCCCTCTGGAACCACGACGTGACCGATGTCGACGGGCACGGCACGCACGTGGCCGGGACGATCGGCGCCGTCGGCGACAACGGCCTGGGCGTCTGCGGTGTCAACTGGCGCGTGCAGATCATGCCCGTGCGCTTTGTCGACGACAGCGGCTCCTTCGCCTCCAGCGCCTACCTGGCCAAGGGCATCGAGTACGCCATCGTCAACGGGGCGCGTCTCAGCAACCATAGCTGGGGCGGGCCGACCCAGTCGGGGGTGCTCTACGAGATGATCCGCGTCGGCATGGCCTCGAACCACCTCGTCGTGGTCGCCGCCGGAAACGCCGCGGAGAACGTGGACAACAACCCGGCCTACCCGGCCGCCTACAGCCGGGTCCTGGACAATGTCATCACGGTGGCGGCGGCGGACCACGACGACCGCCTCGCCCCCTTCTCCTCCTATGGCGTCGCCAGCGTCCACCTCGCGGCGCCGGGCGTCGGCATCCTCAGCACGGTGCCCGGCGAGCGGCGCGGGGCGGGCGTGCTGCCTGAGGGCGCGCTGGCGCCGGGCGAAGGCGCCTATGCCTGGTTCGACGGCACCTCGATGGCCTGCCCGCACGTCGCCGGCGCGGCCGCGCTGCTCTGGTCGCTGGCGCCGGGCGCCGGCTACGACGTGATCAAGGCCGCCCTCCTCGCGGGCGTGCGCACCGATCCCGCCCTGCTCGGCTGGGTCAAGACCGGCGGCCACCTCGACCTGGGACAGGCCGTCCGCTGCCTCGGGCGCGACTGGCTGCTCTTCGACGATCCCGCCGCCTCCCCCGACCGTCTGCACCTGACGCTGCCGCTGGCCGCCGGCGCCACCGACGACGCCACGCTGACGGTGAACGATCCGCCGACGCTGGCGTTCGGGGAATACCGGGCCTCGATCCGCTTCGCGGAGCGCGGGGGGCTCGCCCGCCGCGTCCTGCCGGTCACGCTGACGGTCAATCCCCGCGCGCGGCCGGTGATCGAGTCCGTCGCGGTGGTGGCCGACGCCGATGGCGACAGCTTCCCCGAGCCCGGCGAGAGCGCCTCCCTGCGCATCACGCTGCGCAACGCCGGCTCGGCCTCGATCGACGACCTGAAGGCGACGCTCGGCGCGGCGACCTGCAACTACGGCTACCTCGGCGGACGCGATCTCGCGCAGCCCGACGGACTCTATCCGGTGGTCTTCCCCGGCGCGCCCGCCACGAACGCGCTCTTCACCCTGCAGGTCTACGACGGCGCCACCCTGATCGCCCAGTTGCCCGTCAATGTCGCCCTGCGCCCGGCCTACTCGATCGGCGGCCGGGTCGTGGGGCCCGCCAGCCAGCCGGTCGGCGGGGCGCGGGTCGAGGTGACCGGTCCGCACGGCGCCGCGGCCGTGACCGCCGCCGACGGCACGTTCCTGATCAAGGGCCTGCCGGCGGCCGGCGACTACGCCTGCCGCGTGATGGCCGCGGGCTACGCGCGCCGGAGCCTGACGGCGACGGCGCCGTCCGCCGGAGGGGACATCATCCTCGACGAACCGCGGATCGTCCGCCCGCCGAGCCGCCTCGAGCTAGCCGTGCAGCAGGGCATGGCGACACAGGCGGTGGTCCAGGTCGCGAACACGGGCGTCAGCGGCTACGCCTTCACGGCCGTGGGCGCGGCCCGCGGCCGGGTCGGACTCTTCGCCGACGGCGACGGGCTCGGGACGCTGGAGCCGGTGCTGCGCCAGATGGGTTTCGCCGTGGACCGCTACACCAACAACTTCAGCGTCGTGCACTACTTCAATCCGGTCAGCGGCCAGAACGAGATTGTGCAGGCCGTGCGCTACACCTGGGATGACGCCCTGCTCTTCAACTACGCATTCATCGTCGCCGATCTCGCCGGAACCGGCGGCGCCGGCCGACCGGTCCACGACGACGAACTGGCCGCCTACACGCGCTACCTGCAGCGCGGCGGCCGGGTGCTCTTCACCGGCGTCAACCCGCTCTCGCGGCCCGACAACCGCGGACTGGCCGATCTGCTCGGCCTCGGCACCAACGCCTGCGACCGCGTCGACGAGCCCGCCGGCCAGATGACCCTGGCGCAGGCCGCCGGCGCCCCGTTCGTCGACCTGGCCGCGGGCGACCGGGTCGCCGTGGCCGCCGGCACGCGCGATGTCGCCGACCCGTCGCCCGCCGGCACGGCCCTGACACTCGCCGACCACGGCGCCTCGGCCAAGATCGTGCGCATGGCCGTCGGCGACACGGGCGTGGCGATGCTCTGGACAGGCAATGCCGATTCCGGCGACTGGCGCGAGGAGGGCGCGCTGCAGGACCTGCTGCGCGCGTTCCTCTGGGAGGCGCTGGTGATCCAGGCGCCCGTGCGCTGGCTGGACGCCACGCCCGCGGCGGCGGTCGCCGCGCCGGGCGCCGCCACGGCGGTCACCCTGTCGCTCAACGGCGACCGTCAGCTCGCGCCCGGCCGCTACGAGGCCAGCCTGCTCCTGCTGGGCGCCGCCGACGGCGAGGAGGTCCTGCCGGTGCAGGTGGTTCTGGCCGTCAACGAGCCGGTGCTCCGCGCGCACAACCGTTCCGGACAGGTGCGCGACTGGGGCGGGCGTCCGCTGCCGGGGAACGGAGGCGAGGGTTCCTGCCTCGTCCAGGTGCTCTGGGTGGGTCCCAACGGCGTGCCCGACGCCCCGCTGGCGGACGGGTCGCCGGGAGGCGACGACTGGGTGCTGAACACGGTCGACACCGGCGCGACGTTCGGGTATTTCGGCAGCGGCGACGAGATCGTGCCCGATAGCGGCCTCTTCGACGTGCGCTACGACCACGGTTTTGCACCCGGAACCACGGGGATCGTCCTCTACGCCCGTGCCTGGGACGCCGCGAGCTTCGCCTCGGCCATGGCCTACGGCGACTCCACCGTGCGGCATACCCTGCACTACCTGCCGGACGAGAGCGTCGATTTCGGCTCGTGGACCGTCGACCGGATCGTCAGCGCCTTCCGCGACACCAACGGCGACGGCCTGCCGGATCGCTGGACGATCCAGTTCCGCCCCGACCTCGATCCGCGCGCCACACCCGCGGCACTGGCCCCCGGCGCCGCGACGACGGGCACCAACAACATTCCGACGGGGGTGGGCACGACGCCCGCGCGGGTGGTCGTCTCGGCGAAATACCTCTTCATTCTGGAACACGCCAAGCACCGCCTCTCGGTCTACAACCGCGCCACGCGTCAGTTTGTCGCCTACTACGGGCACAACGGGGGCGCCGGCAGCGCCGGCAGCGGCGACGGCGAGTTTCAATTCCCGCAGGGTATGGGAGCCGACCCGCGCGCCGGGCACTACCGCTTCGCGGTGGCCGACAGCCTCAACCACCGCGTCCAGGTCTTCACCTACAATCCCGACACCGGCGCGGTGACCTTCGAGCGCAAGTTCGGCACGCAGTCGCCGACGGCCTCCTCCTCGGCGCCGGCCGGCACCTTCTCGCAGCCGCGCGCGGTGACCTTCATCGGCGGCGGCGAGATCGTCGTGGCCGACAGCGGCAACCAGCGCCTGCAGCGGTTCCACGCCGATGGCACGCACAAGACCACCTACCGGCTGGATGTCGCCGGGAACATCCAAACCTGTCCCGAAGGCCTCTGCTATGACAAGGTCAACAATGTGGACGGCGTCTGGGTGGCCGACTCCGATCCCACCAAGAACCGCATCGCCTTCTATGCGCTGCCGTACAGCGCCACGCCCCTTACCCTCACGCCGGTCGGCGGCACGGTCTTCGGCGGGTTCTACTTCCCGACCGACGTCCAGGTCTGGACGACGGGCGCGCGCAGGCGCCTCTGCGTCTCGGACAGCAACAACCACCGCATCCGCGTGCTGGGCATGGACGGCGCCCTGCTGATGGACTTCGGCGACACGCCAAGCTCGCAGAGCTTCGAGCAGCTCACCCGTCCCTACGGAGTCACGCCGGTCAACGGAACGCCGGTTGTCTACGTGGCCGACCAGGGCGCCAACAAGGTGCTCTGGTACAACCTCGTGCTCGATGCCGACGGGGACGGCATGGAGGACATCTGGGAGGATCTCAACGGGCTCGACTCGACCCGCAACGACGCCTTCGAGGATGCCGAAGGCGACGGCCTGCCGAACCTCGGCGAGTTCCGCGCCCGCACCAACCCGCAGAACACCGACACCGACGGCGACGGCGGCGGCGACCTCTACGAGATGGTCAACCTGACGGATCCGCTGGTGCCCTCCGGCGCGGGCTATGCGCCGGCCGTGCTGCTCGGCCTGGCGGCCCAGCCAGTCTCCGTGGCGACGGGCGAGGTGGTCACCCTGACAGCCACCTTCGACCGGCTGCCCACCAACACGGTCACCCTCAAGCTCTTCACCGGCGCGGGCGTGGCCATCCGCACGCTGGAGCTGCTGCCGGTGCCCGGGGGCGGGGCGACGCTCTCCGCGCTGCTCGACACGGCGGGCCTGCAGACGGGCTGGATCGATGCCGAGCTCTTCTCGCAGGACATGGATCCGCCGCTCGCCGCCGCGGACGACCTCTTCGAGATCGTGGCGACGGCGGCCTCCAACTGGGTGCCCTATCCGTTCTCCGGCATCCGCAGGACGCAGGCCGCCCCGCCGGCCTTCGGTCTCTTCTGGCGCGACGACGCGCGGGCGGCCGTCGGCGCCATCGAGACCTACAAGATCGAGCATTCGCCCTCGCTGAACCCGACCAACTGGCAGTCGATCATCATTCTCCAGCGGGGTCGTCCCTACGGCGAGACGGTTCACGAGGTCTTCCCGCTCAGCGATGGTTTCCTCGATCCCGGACAGAACTTCTTCCGGCTATTCCGGGAGGAGTAAGCGTGAAAGGACGCATGGACAACGTGTTCAGGAACATCGGCACGGCCACGCTCTTACAATGCCTGGCCGCTCTGGCGCTGGCCGGCTGCGGGCTGGGTTGCCGGCGACCGGCGCCCGAAGCAGAGGCGCAGGCACGGCCGGAGTCTGCCGGACGAGAGGCGGCGGCGACCGTTCAGGCGCCGGCACCCGCCCCGGCACCTGTGGCGGCGCCTGCGGTTGCACCTGCGGAGTTGCCTGCCGCGCTACCTGCTGCACCTGCCGCCGCACCCGCCGCCAGCGACACGGCGGAGTCTGCGGCCCCGGCGGACGCGGCAACACCCGCACCGGCGGTCGATGTGCCGGGCCGGACGATCGCCCCGTCGGTTGCCGATCTGCGGCGCGCCTTCGCCACCTATGATCAGCAGTTCAGGCGGGAGGATCCGGTCTGCGCCCGCCTCGCCGCCGGAATCGCCGGGATGCAGCAGGCGATCGCCTCCAACGAGGCCGCCCTTCTGGAGCGGCTGCAGTCGGATCCCGAGTGGGCGCGGCTGCGCGGCGAACTTGTCGCCTTCCAGCGCGCAGAGGATGCCCGCCGCCGCGAGGCCATGCTGAGCCGCCGCGGCGCGGGGCTCACGAACAACGCGCCGCCGGTGCTGCTGTCGCCGCGTCAAGCGCCTCGCGGATCAGTGCCGGGGAAGGTTCAGCCATGAGCGACGTACCTTTGAACACACGTACCCAGGGTCTGAAGCGCCTGGGCTGGCCGCACCTCGCCATCTTGCTGACGGTGCTGCTCGTAGCGGCGTTGTGGATGGCCCGGCGGCCCTCCCGCCGCGCATCCGCGGGCGCCGTGCCGGGCGGCACGGCGGCGCCTTCCGTCCCGTTCACGACGGTGGAGCAGGCGGAGCAACAGCGTCAGAAACAGATCGACGAACGTCTGGCAGACCCCGTCTACCGCGAACAGCTCGCGGCGGTCACCAGCCAGCGCCGGAAGCTGGCCGCAGAAGCCCATGCGCTGCAGGCCGAGATCGACGATTGGCGGCAGGCCGCGGCCGCGACCAATGCGGTCTTCGCCGCCGCGTTCGAGGCCTGGGCCCGCGGGCGGCAGGCGGCGGACGCGGGGGATGCGGCGGCGACCGCGGCGTTGCCGGCGCAGGAGGCCGGGCTCGAGCAGCGGATGGCCGCGGACGTCCGGGGCGCGGGGCTGCTGGCGCGGCGACGGGAACTGGAGGCGCGCCGCGGCGCGCTGGATGACGAGGCGCGGCAACGGGTCGGGGAACGCATCCGCCGGCAGATCGAACGCCCGGCGGCGCCACGGAAAGATGCGGAGAAGCCGGAGGCGGCGGAATGAAGCTTTCCCCTTTTGACAGCAGGCGTGCTTTTATGCTAACAATGACCGAATCTTTCGGGACTGGAGAGCCAACCATGGAATCAAACCGAACGTCCGCGTTTTTCCGCCTCTGCCGGCGGCTCGCCGTGGCTCTGCTGGCCGCCACCGTCTCCTGGTCGGCCAGGGGACAGGTCACCATCGATCAGGTGATTCCGGATCCCATCGCCTCGCCGCCAGCCAATGGCGTGGCCTACAACGTGGGCGAGGAGATCTTCATCGTCGCCGTCTTCAGTTCGCCGATCACCGGCGTGACCGGTGTCCCCAAGCTGCGCCTGACATCCAAACGGACGGGGCAGAACGAGACCTACGCCTTCGCCACCTACTACGACCATTGGCAGGAAGCCATGTTCTTCAGGTATGTGGTTGAGTCGGGCGATTTCACACAGGACTTGAACGCGGACCGGTTCGAGCGCGCGGGGACGGTGATCCAGACCTCTGCCGGGTTGGTCGGCTACGACACGCAGATGTCGTTCCCGGCGACCGGCGCCGCTTCGCTGGCGGCAAACGCGGACATCGCCATCCGGACAATCGGGCTGCGGGGCCAGATCGATCCGCTGAGCATGACGATCACGGTGCAGGAGA
>CAZYRQ010000025.1:0-13388 GCA_964649455.1 uncultured Lentisphaerales bacterium | reverse complement strand
GGCGGAAGTCGTTCAGGGGCTTCAGCCCCGTCTCTCGCCTGATGCCAGCCGATTTACCTTTTCGCCCACACTCCATGCGCTAATCCTCACACCCCGGAGACTGACCCATTACGAACTGCCGCCAACCGGATTTGACATCCGGAACCGGCGCCACCTATAATCCCGACATAGGGGCTATACGTTATGCGAAAGACTATTACCTTGGCGCTCGCGACACTCGTCGCAACCCTCGTTTTCGCAGGCCCCGGGGACGAGCTCGCGGTCGCGTTCTGGATCAGGTTCGACAAATTCCCCGCGCAAGGCTCGCCCGTGCCTGGGGTCATCTGCGCGGCGGACGACGAAGGCCGGCTGGCGATCACGCTCAAGGCGGCGGCCGAGGAGATTCTCGGCGACTGGACGATGTCCGCCCAGGAGCAGGTCGCCTCCGGCACCTGGCGCCATGTCGAGTTCAACTGCTCGCTGATGCGGCGTCGGGCGTCCCTCTACCTCGATGGACGCTTCCAATGGGAGAACGCGGCGCTTGAACTGCCGCGCCTTTCGCGCACAGGCGCGACCGCCGCAGCGGGCTGTACGTTCAAGGACGTGCGGATGCACGCCTATGCCGCCGATTCCGAGCAGCTCGCGGTCGTCGGCGGGAAGGAGCTTGCCGCAGACCTGAAGGCCTCCAGGGCGTTGCTGCCGTCCGCATCCCCCCTGAAGGGCCTCGCGGCCTGGTGCGCCGAGCTCGCGAAGCGGGCGGACGCACTCGCGGCGCAGGACGCCGCCGCGACGCTCGCATCCGTCACCCGCGCCGAACTGCGCGAGATGAAACGCGATGCGGCGAATGCCGCGGCGTATGCCGCAGCGCCGCGGCAGGGGATGGCCGAGAACTTCGCCGTGCAGGTGACCGAGCCGCTGTCGCAGGAGCGCGTGATGCCGTTCGAGATTCCGACGCGCGGCGCGTTCACGGACGAGGCGCGGCTCTTCCTCTGCCGCACCGAGAGCGAGGCCCTGTCGATTGTCGTCCATGCGTTCCGCCCGCTTACGGTGAAGGACGTCTCCGTGAGCGAGCTGTCGGAACCGGGCGGCGCGAGGCTGAAGGTGCGCGACGTCTCGCTCGTGAAGCGCTGGTTCCGTTCCGGCGGCGCGTGGCTCACCTACCACAACGACCGCCGCTGCCGGCACCTCGTCCCCGACCTCCTGCTCCACGACGACGACCTCGTCCGCGTGGACGAGACCGAGCGCCGCAACTACCTGCGGCTCGACTGGCCGACGGGACGCGTCTATGCCGACGCCTCCGATCCGGACAAGGAGTTCCGCGCGTGGGATCCCTACCTGCCGTTCGCGGACGCCGCGACGCTCCAGCCCGTGAAGATTCCCGCGGCGGGACGCAACCAGCAATTCCTGCTCACGTTCCGTGCCGGAAAGGACACGAAGCCGGGTGACTACCGCGGCACGGCTACCGTCCGCACCGACGCGGGCGACAAGGCCGTGAAGCTGCTCGTGAAGGTGCTGCCGGTCGACCTCCCCACGCAGGGGTCGCCCTACCACAACCTGGAGCGCTCCTACATCACGCATGTCAACTCCATGCCGTCCGCCGAGGGCGCGACCCATGCCGAGCGCGTCGCGTTCGCGAAGACGATCCTGACGGACACGGCCGAGCATTCGATCAACCACCTGACGGACGCCTGGCAGTCGCCCGAGTCGGCGGCGATTGCGCGCGAGGCGGGACTCATCCCCGACCGCGTCTTCGGCTTTCCGCACGACGCCCAGGGCGGCGGAAGGCCGCCATACTGGCCCTGCTTCTATCCGGGCATCGACAAGGCCGAGCTCACCGAGCAGGACCGCGCCGCCGGCATGCGCGCGGCGGTGCGCGCCTCGCGCCGGTGGAAGGCGGCCTTCGACCAGGCCCACCCCGGCGGAGAACAGTGGGCACTCTACCATTCGGAGTCGTCCGCCTGGATGACGCTGGCGCTCATGCAGGGCGAGGAGAATCCTGTCCTCCACGACCTCGGCATCCGACTGTTCGCGCACGGATGGGAGAATAACTCGCACTATGCGACCGACTCGCAGGACATGCACTCCTCGACGCTGATCTCGACGGAGGAGGCCCGGCGCTGGCACTCCGCGGGCGGCGAGGTGATCAACTACGCCGATCCGTTCCCGGGGAGCGAGAACCCGCTCTGGTTCCGGATGCGGCCCGGCGCGATGATGTACTTCGCGGGGATGGACGGACAGATGATGCACGGCTACCGCCAGGGCCGCACGCCTTGGAACGAGTGGGCCGTCGACTGGGGCGGTGACGGCACCTACCGCAACTTCTGCCTGTGCTACCCGATGAAGGGCGGGTGGATCAAGACGCTCGCCTTCGAGGGCTTCCGCGAGGCATACGAGGACGTGCGCTACTACACCTGTCTCAAGCGGCTCGCGACGCAGCACATCGACGACGCCGACCACGAGCTCCGCCGCGAGTCCCGGCGCGCGCTCCGCTGGCTAGACCGCACCGAGCGCGATTCGACCGATCCGGCGGTTCTCACCCGGAAACGCGAGGCCCCGGATCTCCTGGCCCTGCGCGCCGGCGTCGCCGAACGCATCCTGACCCTTCAGGACATGATCGCCCGGAAAGGAAAGTGAACATGAAGGACGCCAGGCTTCGGTCTCCTGCCCTCTGCCTGCTCGCCTCGGTTTTTATGGGCTGCCAGGCCGCCCGCATCTCCCCCTCTCGTCAAACCGCGTCGAAAAACGTCGCCGACGTGTCCTTCCGCACGCTGCCCTCCGATCCGCTGGAAGTTTTGCGGACGTCGGACTGGAACTTCAACTTCCGGCCGTACGGCAAGTCGGCGAGCGGATGGCTGGCCTCCGACCCGAAGCTGCAGCGTGCCGCCGCCGCGGGCGAAACGACGGACGAGAACCTGACGGCGCTCTCGGTCGCCTGCGATGCGGAAGGTTTCACGGTCAGCGTCCTCTGCACAGATGCCTCGCTCGCCCGCGCCTACGCCTCGACGAACGCGCTCGCCTCGCCGACAGTGGAGATGTTCGTGGCGCCGGGGGACGCGGACGACGAGAAGATTGTGCCGCACTACATGACGGCGGGCACGATGGCGGATACGCGCGAGTATCCGGATCTCGTGCAGGACCGCGACTACCGCCACATCCGTCCGTACATGACGTGCACGGAGGAAGTCCTCGACAACGGCTTCCTCTGCCGCATCCGCTATGACTGGGAGGTCTTCCGCGACTGTCTGCCGGTCTTCTCGGATCGGACGGACAACTTCTGGCGGCTTTCGGTCATCCGCTGGAGCGACGGCGGGCGCACATGGGGCGGCCCGGTGCACCAGTTCTCCCAGGCGGGCTACATCCGCTGGCCGCAGTTCACCGATACCCAGAAGACGGCGATTCTCGCCGCTACGCTGCGGAAGGGCTGGGTGAAGTTCAACGCCTTCATCCAGACTCCCGAGGTCTCCTTCGGCAACTCCTACCGGGATCCCCAGGGATGGTCGCTCCCGTGGAAGGAGGCGGAGCAGAAGCGGGGACGCTCCTACGTCAATCCGAACGAGGACCCGGCGTTCCGTTCCGAGCTGCAGCGCCTCGTTGCCGCAGGGAAGGCCCTCGCGCCGCAGCTCGCCGCCTTCGGCCAGATGGCCCCCGGCGAGCGCGACGCGTTTTACTGGCTCGCCCAGGACAGGCTCTTCAACATCGGCTACGACCTGAAGGCCGCCGAAGGCCGGTACAACGCCGACAAGATATTCGGACGGAAGTGAGTTGAAAGGGTTCAAGACCATGAACATCGTTCATCGGATCCTCGCGTCCGCCGTGGCCCTGGGGTGTGTGTCGGCACTGGCGCTGACGCCGGCGGAGATCGGCCGCCTCGTCCAGGAGAATAACGGCAAGGCGAACGGACTCATGCGGCAGATCACCGACACCTGCCAGGGGATGCCGCGGGCAACGCCGGAGAAGATCGGCACGGCCAAGGACTTCGCGAAGCTGTTGGCGATCGCCGCGGAATTGGAGAAGCTGGTACAGCTCAAGGAAGGGGCGCCCTCCAACTGCGACGCGGCGAAGATCCACTATCTCCTCGCGCGGGCTTATTCCGAACCGCTCAACCTGCGCTTCACGAAGGAGGCGCGCGCCGAGTTCATGAAGGCGAAACAGCTCGCGAAATCCGCAGACGATCAGGCGCGCTATGCCTACGACTACGCGAAGTTCGAGTACCAGGCCGCAGAGGACGACGAGCCCGAGAAATGGGAGACGGCGATGACGGCGGCGTACGCCACACCCGGCCTGACGCCGTCCGGCGCACTCTCGCTCCTGGCCAGCGGAGTTCCGGGGCTCGACTTCGAGCAGCATGGATGGGAGATCGTGAAGGGCATCAAGGACGTGAAGCCGCGCCGCGAGTACTTCGAGCGCCTGCTGCGGCATACGAGCCCGCAGTCGCCGTCCCACAGCCTCGACCGCACCAACACGCCCGAGTACTGGCTCTCGGTCTGCGACCGCGCGATCGAGAACCTGGGCGCGAAGGACGCGGGCGACTTCGTGGGCCGCCGCCGCGGATACCTGCGGACGCTCGGCCGCGGCGACGAGGTCGAGAGGGAACTCCTGGCCCTGACGCTGGGCTCGGAAGATCCGCGCGAGGTCGCCAATGCCTATTTTACGCTCGGCGGACATTTCGAGGCGATGGCCCAGCGCTACTACACGCCCGACGATCCGGGACTGCTCGCTAAGGCCGTCGCCGCCTACCGCGCGGCCTGCGAACGTGATCCGAAGAACGGCGGCTGGACGCGCACGCTCGGCGCGGCATTGATGCACGCGGGGGACTACCGCGGTTTCATTGAACAGTTCGCCCCGGCGGCCGATTTCGCGAAGCCGGACTCCTGGACGATGCCGCTGCTCGGCGATGCCTACTACCATCTCGGCGACTGGACGAACGCCGTCAAGTGCTACGAGTGTTTGGGCGACGGGCTCAACCCCGGCGAGCGCACTCCCCCGAACCGCTGGGATCGCAAGGCCAACGCGCTCTTCGCCCTCGGCCGCTACGAGGAATGCCTCAAGACGGTCGACAAGCTGGCCGACTGGCTTGTTTGGAAAGACCGCAAAACCGCCTACCGCCAGAAGCTGAAGGCGCTGATTGAACTACCAAAGGAGTAGCGAGGAGACACCATGAACCGTGCGCTGCTGTCGCTGACACTGGCGATCCTTTCAGCCTGCCTCTCGCGTGCCGCTAGCCCGACTGGGGAGCAGAGGGGGGGGGAGCGAGTGGTGAGTGGCCGCTTTGTCGCTTTCTCGTTCGCGGGTGAATGGTGAGAGGTCGCACGCGCAGTCAAAACAGCAGCTACCGCTTGCGCACGATGAAGCGCCGGGTTGCGCCCCGGTAGCGCAGGACGGCGGCCTGCGGCTCGATGCGCTCGAGCTGCAGCCCCTCCGCGCTCTCCTCGCCGATCACCAGGATTTGGCCGTTGATGATCGCGCTGCCGCGCCGACCGCTGCCGACGACTGCGGAGACTGCGACATCGGGCCACTCGACCACCGTTGGCACCGCCGGCGCGTCGGGACGCGCCTCCGGCGGTGGCTCGGGGCTGGGCACGGAGGGCGCGGTTTGTGGCGGCGGCACTGCGACGACTGCGGGCGCCGCGGATGGCGGCGATGTCGCCGTCGCATTGCCGTCTACCGCGGCGCGGGTCGTCACTTCCGGGGGCAGGCCTTCGCGCACGGCCGCCACGGCCCCGATTACTTGCCGCGCCTGACGGATGGGCCGCGACAGCGGCGAGGCGGATCCGGCGGATGGCGCCGCGTCGGCGGCGCCGACGTCGGGGAGGTTGGTGACAACCGACCGTTCCCTCCCGAACCAGCCCGCGGCCCGCGTCCGGGCGGCCGCGAGCGCGCCGGCCACGCTCCGGGAGCAGCCGTCGGGCACGCGGGTGGCCGGCCCCAGGAGGTAGGCGAGCGCGCCGCCCAGGACGAGCAGCAGCAGCAGGACGGTCAGCCAGCCCCACCGCAGATTGCGCGCCCGCAGGGCCGGTGCGGGGGCCTCGTTCAGGATCGACTGCACTTCCGAGGCGTCTGGCGGCGCCGGGAGCGGCGCAGGAACGGACGCGGCGGACGTGTCTGGCGGCGGGAATAGGATCGCCGGGGGCGCGGGGGTCGGCGCCGCCGGCGCGTCCGGCGCCGCCGGGAACGGCGGCGGAACGGTGGGCCGGGTCAGACGGCGGGGCCGGCGCCCCGCATTCTCAGAGGAGAGCGCCATGCGGGGCTCCTTCCTGGCCGGAATCAGCGGGACTGTGGACGGCGGTGCGGCATGCCTTGTCGACAACGGCGAGCAGTTCGGCGCTCATGAAGGGCTTGGGCAGGAAGGCGGTGAAGCTGGCTTCCGTGAAGTCCAGCCCGACGTCATGCTCGCGAAAGCCGCTCATGATGATGGTCGGCAGGCGCGGATTGCGGAGGTGCAGGGCGGCGCAGACCTCGCTGCCGCTGAGGCCGTTGTTCAACGTGGCGTCGACCAGGGCGAGACGGATGCGCTGGGGATCCTGGTTGAAGAGACGCAGGGCCTCCTGGCCGGTTTCCGCAGCGATCACCGAAAAACCCGACTTCGCGAGGATGATGCCAACCAGCTTGAGAATCGCGGCGTCGTCGTCGGCCACGAGGATCGCGCCGCGGGAGCCGGCGCGCTCCCGCGGCGCGGCCGGCAAGGGAACAGCCGGGGATCCGGGCAATGGGGCGGGGGCCGGCACCCCGGCGTCCTCGCCTGGGAAACGGACGCGGCCTTCGTGGTCGCGGGCTGCGGGCAGGAGGATGCGGAAACGGGTGCCCTCGCCCGACTTGCTGGCGACGTTGATGCCGCCGTTGTGGGCGCGGACGATGCCCAGGCAGGCGGAAAGGCCGAGTCCGCGCCCCATCGCCTTGGTGGTGAAGAACGGGTCGTAGATGCGCTCGAGCGTGCGCTTGTCCATGCCGTGGCCGGTATCGGTGATCTCGATCATGGCATAGTCGCCCGGTTGCAGCGGAGCAGTCGAGAGGTAGGTTTCAAGCTCGGCGGGCGCGGGGGTCGCGTGGGCCGTGGCGAGCGTGATCGTGCCCGAGAGCGACGCCATGGCGTCGGAAGCGTTGATCAGCAGGTTCATGACGACCTGCCAGATCTGCGTGGCGTCGGCCTCGACCAGCGGCACCCGGTCGGCAAAGGCCAGGATGATCTCGGTCTGCGGCGCGATCGAGCGCCGCATCAGTTTGACGAGATCCCCGAGGAGCGCGTTGAGGTCGGTGATCTCGAAGGTGAAGGTGCCCTGGCCGGCGTAGGAGAGCATCTGGCGCGTCAGGCCCGAGGCGCGGATCATGGCGAGGCGGATGTTCTCGACGGCCTCGCGCGCGGCCGGGGTGAGCGGTTCGTGCAGGGAGACATCGACGTTGCCCAGCATGGCCGTCAGGATGTTGTTGAAGTCGTGCGCCATGCCGCGGGCGAGGACACCGAGGCTCTCGGTCTTCTGGATCTGCGCCATCTTCTCCTCGATGCGGGCGCGCTCGTGTTGGGCGCGGTGCCGGGCGGACACGTCGCGGATCATGGCGAGTACGCGGTTGTCGGCCAGGCGCACCACGCGGAACTCGGCCCACAGCAGGCCGCCCTGCGCCTGCCGGATGCCCGACTCGAAGATCTGGATGCGGTCGGTATCGAGAACCTCGGCGGCGCGCCGCAGAAAGGCATCGATGGCTTCGGCCGGTATCCGCTCCGTCTGCCGGATGCTGTCGCCGACCTTGAGCGACGGGAAGAGCCCGGCCATCGAGCCGCGGGAATCGTTGGAGATTTCGGTCAGCGTCCCCTCGCGGTCGATCACGATGATCAGATCCGGCGAGGCCGCCAGCAGCGCGCGCATGTGCTCGTTGCGCTGCACCAGGGCCTGGTGCTCGCTGTCGATGGCGTCGAGTATCCGGTCGATCGTCGAGGCGACGACGCCGAACTCGTCGCGGCGCGTCCAGCCGATGCGGCGGCCGTTCGGAACGCCCCCGCCGAAGGCCTGCAGGGTGTCGGCGAGCCGGGTCAGCGGATTGAGCACGGTATGGCTCTGAACCAGGAACAGGGGGACGATGAAGAGGGCGCCGATCCCCGCGACCAGCAGGCTCAGCCACGCGAGGCTCAGATCCGCCAGTTGCTTGAAGGAGTAGCCGAGGGTGACCGTGAGCGCGAAGATCTGGCGTCCATGGATGTCGTAGAAGGGAAGACGGGCGCGGATCGGCGCGTCGGTGCGCCAGAAGGCGGGAACGTCGTAGAGGAACGAGGAGCCGACCACTTCGCCGCTCCGGACGGCGCCGGGCTGGCCGTAGGCGTGGACCGCGACCTGTTGCACGCTCGACTCCAGCGGCAGGCCGGCGGTGATGCGGCGCAGGACCGCCGCGTTGCCGATGGAGCGGCCCACCAGGATGGACGCCACGGGCGTCCGTGCCGCGGCGGCGGACGGCACGACCGGGGCCGCGGCGACGAGCACCGGCGTGCCGGAGAGGAGCACCAGCCCGCTCCGGCCCGGAGAAAGGCCGCCGTCCGCGCCGGCGACCAGGACGGATTCGGGCCGGAGCAGCCCGCGGATCTCCTCCTGCTGCAGCAGCGTCGGCCGGCGCAGTTCCGCGTCGCGGACGAAGGCGCAGACCAGCTGGCCGCCGACGTCGGCGACGGCCAGGAGATCGACGGCGAGGGAATCGAGGGATGAGGCGTCCCACAGATTCGAAACAAGCCCCGGCGGGATCGCCTCGCCGCCGGACGTCAACCCACGGAGGGCGGCGGCCAGAGCCGCGGTCTGTGCGACGCCCTGGAGCTGGTCGAGCTCGCCGCGGACCGAGCCCTGCAGCTTGGGCAACGCATGCAGCAGGTGCCGCGAGGTCTGCCTGAGCGTGCTGACGACGACCAGGCGGCCGCCGATATAGAAGACGCAGAGCAGCAGCAACAGGCCCAGGCCCGTCATCCCTGCCAGTTTGCTGCGTACTTTCATGCTACCTGCTCAACGCAAACAACCCGAGGGCCTGCCTATAGGGCGCGGCCCCCTGCACGCGAACTGGCGGAGAGGGGGGGATTCGAACCCCCGGTACCGGCTTAAAACCAGTACCGCGGTTTAGCAAACCGCTGCTTTCAGCCACTCAGCCACCTCTCCAGAATAGAAGCTTCCGCATCCGGCGACGGCCTGGCCGCCCCGGCTGCTTGTCGGTGTCACGGCGCGCATAATAGGCCACGGTGCGGCGTTGTTCAAGCGTAATCGGATGGACATGATTTACGGTCGGGACGGAGCCCGACCCTCCCGTGCTGTCGCAATCGGCGGGCATTGGGACTGGAGGGACGACATCCGTGTCGTGCCGAAGTCCGTTGAGGACGCGGCGCCTCGGCAGTTGATGTCCTTGCAAGGCGCGGCAAGACTGTCGGCAAGGAGGCCGAGGATCTCTACCGCCATGACAAGTGGCGCTGCATGATGTACTCGCGGCTGGATCTCATAAGGCCGTTTTCGTCTGCAACAACCAGTCAATGCGGAAAGCGGATGGTGCGGAAAGCGAATGGAGTGGTTAAGATCTCTGCCAAGAATTCATACGGAAATATTTCAATAAACTCGGACGATCTATCCGAGTTCCGCGCTATTTCAGCCGGATGCGGAAAAAGCCCGAGGGCGACGTACGGTCGGGATGCGGGACGACGACCGTCGTGCGCTCGCCTTCGGCCAGCACGTTAGTCACCGTCTGCCAGACATCCCCGAGGCGCCGCACCCACTGGATCTCGTATTCGCGCTCCGGCAGACTCGGGAACGCCAGCGTCACGCCCGCCAGCGACATCCGCACCATTTCGGCGGAGAAGGGCGTCACCCGCACGTTGTACGCCTCCCAGAACTGGTTGACCTCGTCCTGCACCACGAAGTCATACGCGCCCCCGACCATCAGCCCGGGCACCAGAAACCGGCAGACCTGCCGCGGCCCCGCCGTGACCTCGCACGTGCCGTACCAGAGCACCGTGTCCCCCGGCCCGACCAGGTAGAGCGTCACGCTGCCGTCCTCCTCGACATCGTAGGCCATGAACTCGACGACCACGCCCTCGGCCCCCTGGAAGGCCTGCAGGTCGATGCCTGAACTCGTGGGACTCGGTTGCTGGTAACCGGCATCGACGTCGTCCATGAAACTGGCCGCCGACATGACAATGAACGCGGTCACGCCGTTCGTGGCGGGATCGCTGTCGACCGCCGCACCCCCCGCCTGTGGCGTGGTCAGCGCGTAGTTCGTCGACGCGCTGAAGGCCAGGTAGTAGGTTCCCGACGAGAGACCGGTGAACAGGTATCGGCCGTCGGTGTCCGAGACCACCGTGCCCAGCAGCGTGTCGTCCGAGCTGAAGAGCTGCACGGTCACATTGGTCAGCGCCGGCTCACCCGCGTCCTGCACGCCGTTCTTGTCCGTGTCGAACCAGGTACGGTCGCCGATCGCGCCGAAGACGAACTGATAGTCCTCGACTTCGCCGTATGCGTCGTTCGCCGCCGAGCCTAGGATGCCGAGCACCGGCTGCTTGTCGAGCAGGCGGAAACGGGCGTTCAGCACGGTCACGGAATTGGTGCGGAAGGTGCCTGCCGGGATCGGGAAGCTCAGCGCGTAGACCACACCCGTGCCTTGGCTGTCGACGGCCTGGTTGATCACCTGCTCGTTGGCATTGGTGAAGACGCCGTCCTGGTTGAAGTCGATGTAGCCGACCAGCCAGCCGCTGCCCGCGCCGACCGTCACCGCGACATGGCCGCTGTTGCCGCCCTCGATCCAGCGTTCCTGCATGACGACTCCGTCCTCGTCGCCGCCGTCGCCGGTGGCGTCCGCCGAGGGTTGCCCGTCGGTTTCGGCATCGACCCCCGCCCCCAGATAGAGGTTCGGCGCGACCTTGACATAGTGCCGCGGCCCGGTGGGCGTGTCGGCCACCGTCGTGCCGTAGGAGGATGGCAGGTCGCCGAAGTCGCGCACCACCGTGGTCTCGAAGGCGAAGTCGATGTTGGCGGTTGAGGGGGCAATCGTCACCGCCTGCCGCGCGGCGAGGGTCCACCCGAACGCGTTGACCGTGCTGCCGACCCAGAGCGCTGGTGTATCGCCCGTGGTTGTTGTCAGCCTGATCTCGCCTGCGGGGGCGGCCAGCGTGACGAGATAGCGGTCGTAGGCACCGACGGCGTCGGGAAGCCCCGTGAAGGCATAGTCGCCGTTCGCGCCCGTCGAGGCATTGGCGACGATTTCGGTCTCGCCGGCCTCGACCGTGTTGTCCCCGTCGTCGCGCCACAGGTGGACATAGACCGGCACGTGGGCGAAGGGATACTCGCCCGCACCGGTGCCGGAGGGATTCATCCCGTTGAGCAGACCGTCGTCCGAGGCGTCGTCCATGCCGACCGTGCCGCTGAGCGCGTTGTTGCCGGCACGGACATAGCCGAAGTCGATCGTCAGGTCGGCGTCCGACACGGGCTTCCCATCGATCATGGTGACATGCCCGCCGCTAACGACGATACCGGCGGTGTCGCCGTCGGGTGCGCCATCGGCGTCGTAACAGGCGCTCAGGCCTGCCGGGAAATCGGGATCGGCCACGAGAACAGTCACGCGGTAGGTGGCGTCGGGCAGGCCGCTGAAGAGGTAGGTGCCCTCGATGTCGGTGACGTTGGTGGCGGCAAGTATATTGTTGGTGTAGAGCAGGATGGTGACGGCGGGGATGCCGCGCTCGTCGGCCTCGCGGACACCGTTGGTGTTCAGGTCGATCCAGAGTGTGTCGCCGATCATGCCCCCGGGTGGACAGTAGCCGAAGTCGGCGCCGGTAAAGGCGTTGCCGGAGAGCAGGCCCGTGCCGTAGGCGCCGTCGCAGACGATCATCGGCGGCACTGGGCAGGGCTCTCCATCGAGGTCGGGATCGGCGGTCAGAGTGGCGCCGGCGAGCGGCGGCGAGGCCGGGTCGACCACCACCACGTAGTCGCCGGGGATCAGCCCGGTGAACGTGTAGCGTCCCAGATCGTCCGTCACGCGTGTGCCGAGCAGCGTCTCGCCGCTGTCGTGGAACCGGTTGCCGTTCGCGTCGTCGTAGAGCCGGACGGTCACGCCGGGGATTCCCGGCTCGGACCAGTCCTGGCCGCCGTTGGCGTTGTAGTCCCAGTAGACCGTGTCGCCGATCGCGCAGAGCGGGGCGAAGCCGAAGTCGGCGTCGAGATAGCTCTCGCCGCCCGCCAGCCCGACGTAATACGAAGTCGGGGTCGTTGGACTGTAGGCGATGTCAAAGGGATCGTGCGGGAGTCCGCCGCCATCCGGATCGACGAACACGCGGTAGGCGCCGTCGGGCAGTTGACTGAACAGGTAGTGTCCGTTGGCATCGGTGACGGCCGTGGCGTAGGTCGAGTAATTTCCATTGCCCGACATGTCGAGTTCGAGCGTGACGGGGACGGCGGGGATACCGAACTCGCTGTAGCCCGACTGCACGCCGTTGAGGTCGAGGTCGAGGAACACCGTGTCGCCAAGCGTGTTGAATCCGAACGGCTGGAACCCAAAGTCCTGGTCGTCGCGGCTGGACGAGAGGGCAAAGCTGCTCCGGCCGTCCAACGCGCCCTGCGGGTCGGCCGTACAGACGAACTGCGCAGGGAAATCCCCGTCGCCCTGGTCGACGACCACCTGGTAGTTGCCTGCGGGGAGACTGCTGAACAGGTAGAAGCCGTTCGTGGCGGTCGAAGTGCTGCCGACGTGCGCGTCGACGCCGGGCGTGACGACGCCGTCGAGGTTCTCGTCCTCGTACAGGTGTACCGTGACCTGGCCGATGCCCGGCTCGCCGTTGTCCTGCACGCCGTTACCGTCCATGTCGTAGAAGAGCGTGTCGCCGACAGTGAGCGCGCCGATCAGGTAGTAGCTGAAATCGGCCACGGCCTCGCCGCCGGCAACCAGCGTCACGCCCACGCGGTCGACGCTGCCGACGCCATCGGTGTCGTAGGAGCGTGTCCACGCGCCCGTCGCCAGGTCGCCGGTGTTGGTGACCGCTTCCACCACATACGTTCCGGCGGTGTAGCCATAAAAAGCATAGGTTCCGTTCGCAGCGGTGTTGGTCGTGGCCAGGAGGGTCGTGCCGTCGGCGGCGAAGAGCCGGATTAGCACGCCGGTCAGCCGCGGTTCCCCGCCCTCCGGCGCCGGCCAGGCGTCGCGGTCGAGGTCGTGCCAAAGGGTGCCGCGGATCACGCTGAGCAGGTTGTAGCCGAAATCGGCGTCGAGGATGGTGTCGCCGCCGGTCGTCGAATCGTGGTCGAGCGCCACCACCGTGGTGCCGTCCGCCGTCGCGTCGCGGTCGCCCGTGCAGGTGCCGCTGCCGCCGGGCAGGGTCGCGGCCACCACCGCAACGGTATAGTTCGCGGTGGCCGGCAGCGCCTCGAACAGGTAGTAGCCGTTCGCGTCCGTCACGACGTTGCTGGCCG
>CAZYRQ010000024.1:0-13407 GCA_964649455.1 uncultured Lentisphaerales bacterium | reverse complement strand
GCGTGGGCACCGACCGCGTCGTCTATGCGCCCAACGAACCGATCCGCCTCGTGGCGCGCGTGCTCGACGAAACGTTCGCCGCCGTCAACGACGCCAGTCTGATGGCCACGCTCCAGCAGGTGACGGACGGCGCAACCGGCGAGATCGCCCGTCTCAGCCTGGCCCACCGCCCCGATTCGCAGGGCCTCTACGAGGTGGCGCTGCCGCCACGGACGGAGGCCGGGCACTACCAGGTGACGGTCGAACGACTCGGCTCCGCGCGTTCCGCCACAGCGCCGGTGGCGACCCGGTTCCGGGTCGTCACGTCGCGCCGGCCGCTGGAAATGGCGCGCGTCAGCGCCACTCGCGATATTGTCGACGGCCTCGCCCGCTGGAGCGGGGGATGCGTCGCTGGCCCGGCCGAGGCGTCCGGCCTGGCCGAAGCGTTCGGCGAAGGGAGCCGCACCGTGCGGGAGCCTCTTGAGATTCCGCTCTGGGATCGCCCCTGGCTCTACCTGCTGCTAACGGGTTTCGTGATCGCCGAGTGGATCCTGCGCAAAACGAGAGGTCTAGCATGAGCCCGCGACATGTTCCGGCAGATACGGTCGTTCTGCCCCCGCAGTTGACCGCGCGGCTACGCGGCCTGATCCGCCGCGTGCGCCGCCTCCAGATGGCCCGAGGCGGTGCGCTGACTCTGGCGGTCGCGCTGGCCGCCCTCCTGATCATCATGGCGGTGGATGCCGCGGTCCTGATCGCCGCCGACGGCGTCCGGTGGGGACTCACCCTCGGCGGCGTCCTGTTCACGGTCACCACCTGCTGGGCGACCCTCGTACGCC
Organism: uncultured Lentisphaerales bacterium; assembly: GCA_964649455.1. Lineage (GTDB taxonomy): Bacteria > Verrucomicrobiota > Kiritimatiellia > RFP12 > JAAYLN01 > JAAYLN01. The sequence goes on along the minus strand of CAZYRQ010000024.1, from coordinate 12,592 downwards.
CCCTGCGCCAGCCGCTCTCGCTGGTGCGCATGGCCCGCGTGCTCGAGACCCGGCATCCCGAGCTCCAGGAGCGCATCAGTTCGGCCATCGAACTGCTCTCCATGGGCGACGTGGCCGCCGCGCAGGGCTCGCGGCAGCTGATCGAGCTGCTGGCCCGGGACGCCCGCCTCGACCTGGCCCGTGTCTCGGCACGCCAGGAGTTCAAGGGCGGCAGCCAGCGTCCGGCGCTCGTCGGCGCCGGCGCCGTGCTGCTGATCCTCGTCGTCCTGCTGGCCGCCTGGCCGCGCCAGACCACCCTGCTGCTGAAGCGCGCCGTGGCGCCCCACCGTTCCTTCGACAACCTCCACGCCGCCGCCATGGCTGTCGAACCCGGCGACACGCGCCTACTAGCCGGCCAGCCGCTCACCCTGCAGTTGCGCGTACCGGTCGACCACGGCCACCGGGCCGAGGCCACCATCGAGACGGCGGGCCGCACTGCGGCGCTCGAGCGCATGCGCCGCGTCTCGGCGGGCGACGCCCGCGAGACCGTCTTCGCCCTGACCCTGCCTTCGGTTCAGGAGAGCTTCCGCTACCGCCTCCGGCTGGGAGCGGGGCTCACCCGCCGCTACCACGTCGAGGTCATCCCCGCGCCGGCCCATGGCGACCTGACGCTCAGCTACCACTATCCACCGCACACCGGCCTGCCGGACACGCAAATCGTAGTCTCCGCCGTCTGCCCGATCCGCGCCGTCGCCGGCACGCGGCTGCGTCTCTCAACACGCCTCAACCGGCCGCTCGAATCGCATCTGCTGCTCGGCGGGCGGCGCCTGCCTCCGACAACCCAAGCGAACACCGACGTCCACTGGGAGTGGCGACTCGCGACCAACACCGCCACACAGTGGTCGCTCGCCCTGCGCGACACCCACGGCTTCACCAACGCCCTCGACTGGGCCGCGTACCAAGTCGAACCGGACTACCCTGCCGACGTCCAACTCACCTACCCCTCGGGCGCCAGCTTCACGCTCCCCACCTTCGGCCTCCTCCGCATGCGCTACGCCCTGTCCGACGATTTCGGGCTCGGCACCGTCAAGCTCAACGTCAAGGGAGATGGCGAGTTCAACGAGTGGGCCCTCGATGTGCAGGTCGAGCCTCAGGGGCCCAACCGCTGGGTGGTCAACCGCGAACTGGCCCTTGCCGAGTTCCAGCTCGGCGGCATGCGGCAGCTCCGGATCTGGCTCTCCGTCGACGACAACCTGCCGCCGGAATTCGGCGGCCCCAACCGTTCCCGCAGCCGCCTGATCGCCCTGAACCTCGACGACCGCCAGACCCGCAGCCTGGCCGACCAGGTCCGCGTGCCGCAGCGCGACAACCTGACCAATCTGATTACCGAGGCGGCCACCAAGCTCGACGAAGCCGCGCTGGCGATCAGCCGCCTCAAGCAAGAGGCGCTCGCGGCGACCAATCTCGCCGAAGACGTCCAGGCGCAGATCGCCGCCGCCACCGCCCAGGCCGCTGCGGCGGCCGAACAGGTCGACCAGGCCGCGCGCGAGGCCGCCCCCTCGCTCTTTGCCGGCGTCGTGCCTGAACTGCGCGAGACGACGCGCGAGGCGCTGGCCCCCGCCCTTGCGGAGACCGAAGCCGTGCTGCTGGCCGAGCCGGAGACCCGGTCGGAGCAGGCGCAGCGCGCGCTGGACGCCCTGGAGCAGGCGGCCGCCGAAACGAAGGACCTGCTCGCCGAGATTGCCGTCAAGGATGAACAACTCGACCGCGCGGCGGCCATCGAACATCTGGCCAGCCTTGAACGGCAACAGGCCGAACAGGCCCGCGCACGCCAGATGATCGGCGAGGAGATGGCCGCCTGGCAGAAACGCCAGGAAGCGCTGGCCGAACAGTTGCGGGAGACCGCGCAGAAACCCCCGGAAAACGCGCCCGCCGGACAAGCCGCCGACGCGGACACGCCCGGCGACGAGGCCGCACCTGCCGCCGAGGCCCAGCCCCCACCCGCCCAGCCGCTTCCACCGCCGCCACCTTCGCTTGACGCAATCGTGGACGCCATGCTCGCGGCGAACGAAGCGCTGGCGCAGCCCCGCGAGAAACCGGTCGACGAGGCCGCGCTACTCAAAGCCCGCGAGACCGAGGCGCTGGCCCGCCAGACGCAGCAGGCCGCCAACCGGGCGCGCGAGGCCGCGCGCGAGGCGGCGAAGCTGGCCCGTGATCGCGACATGCTGGTCGCGACACAACGCCGGGCTGCGGAGCTGCAGCGCACGGCAACGGAAGCCGAGGAGGCCGCCATCCAGGTGCGGGTGCAGGCCGAGACCGCGCGCGCCGAACTGGCGCCCACGCCCGCCGACGAGACCCGGCGCATCGCCGAACAGGTCGCCAAAGCGGTCGAGACGGCCGAGGGCGCCGCCCGGCTCGCTCTGGAGGCCGGCCGGCGGCAAGCTACCGAAGGCGACCAGACGGCCGTGCAGGATCAGGCCCGTCGCGCACTGGAACAGGCGGCCCAAGCCATCGAGGCCGCCCGCCAAGCCGCCGCTGAGGCCCGCCAGGCCGAGGCGCAGGCGCAGGCGGCCAAGGATCCGTTGGCGGCGGCGAGCGGACAAGAGGCCCTCCGCGCGGCCGAGTTGACCGAGCGCGCCGCCTCGCTGGCCCGCGAGGCGGCCGAGTTTGCACAAACCCGTCAACCCCCGGCCGCCGCTGAAAAGGGCGCGGAGGCGCTCGCCGCCGTTCGCGAGGCCCAAACCCGCGCGGCCGCCGCGCTGCAGGAGGCCGAACGCGCACTCAAGTCGCCGACGGCGTTGGCGGAGCATGCCGCCCAAGAGGCACGTGAACTGGCCGACGCGCTGAAAGGCGCGATCACCGCTGCCGAAACCACCCAGGCCGCGCATCTGGCCACGCCGACCGACACCACGCAGGATGACGTGAAACAGGCCCAGCAGCAGGCCGAGTCTCTGCAGGCAGAGGCCCGGCGGCAGGCGGATCACGCGCGCCAGGCCCAGCAGCGCGCCCAGCAGGCCGGCGAAGCGATGTCGGCCGAGGCCGCCCGCCAGGCGCAGCAGGCCGGCGAGCAGAGCGGACGGGCCGCCGAAGCCGCGCGCCAGGCCATGCAGATGGCCGAGGCGGGGCAGAAGCCACAGGCGGAAAACAAGCTTGCCGAGGCCGCCAAGCTCGCCGACGCGGCCCTTCAGCAGGCCGCGCAGGCCGAAGCCCTGGCGACGACGGCTAACCGGCCCCCGGCCGAGGTGGCGCAGGAGGTGGCCCGCGAGGCCGAGGCGCTGGCCGTGCAGACCGCAGCAAACGCGGCCGCCGCCAACCAGACTGTCGCGCAGCAGAAGGCCGGCCAGACTGCGGAGGCCGCCCAACAGGCTGAGGCAGTCCGCCTTTCGGCAGATGGGATCCTGGAGGCCGCGCGCGCGCAGGAACGCGCCCAGCAGCAGGCACAGCAGCTCGGACGTCAGCGCAAGGATCCGCTGGCAACCAAGGCCGCACAGCAATCCGAACAGGCGCGCATGCTGGCGCAACGTGCCGCCGAACAGGCCAAGCGCAGCGCCGCACTCTTGCAGCAGCCCAACCAGTTCCCCGCCGCCGAGCAGGCGGCCCAGGAGGCTCGCAAGCTTGCGGAACAGTCATCCGAGGCCGCACGCCAGGCCGCGAGCCTGGCGCAGCGGGCCGCGCAGACGCCGGCGGAACTGGCCAAGTCGGTCGCCGACGAAGCCGGCGATCAGGCGCAGGCACTCGCAGCCGCACTGGAACCCCTCGCCGAGGCCGTGGCACAGAAGCAGGCCGAGACCTCCCAGGCGGCCGCTGCCGCGGCCCAGACGACTGCGGAGGCGAGCCGGGCGAACGCGCAGAAGACGCAGGAGGCGGCCCGCGAGGCAGGCGAGGCCGCGAAAGCGCGCCAGGACGCGCAGAGCGCGGCGGCTGCCCAGCAGGCGCAACGTGCCGCGGAAGCCGGCCAACGCGCCGCGGAACGGCTGGCCGAGGCGGCGCGGCATGCCGCCGCGGGCCGGCTCGACCAGGCGGTCACCCCGATCAAACAGGCCCTGCAGCAGGCCGCAGAGGCGTCGCGGCAGGCCGACGAGGCCCGGCGGCTGGCGGAACGGGCGGCACTGCCGCCGTCGGGCCAGACCAAGACACTGGCCGACCGCGCCCGTACGGAGGCTGAGGCACTGCAGCAGACGCAGCAGATGCTGGAACGCACCTCTGCCGCCGCACTGGCTGCGGGCAAGGTCGACGAGCCGACGCGTCAGCAAGCGCGCGAGGCAGCCGAAGCGCTTGCCGCGCGCGAGGCGCTGGCGAAACGCGACCAGACGGAGGCCACCCAGACTGAGAAGCTGGCCGAGGCGCGTCGGGAACCGCTGGCGGCTACGGCGGCCCGCGAAGCCCGCGAGGCGGCCGAGGCCAACCAGCGTGCCGCGCAGCAGGCACGCGAGGCGGCGAACCGCCTCGCCAACCAGCAGGCCGACGCGGCCCGCGACCTGCTGGCGCAGGCCCTGCCCCTGATGCAGACGGCGCTCGAACAGGCCCGGGCGGCACAAGAGACAGCCGACCTGGCACAGGCGGATCCCCTTGAACAGGCACGCCAATTCGCCGCGCGCGCGGGAGAGCAGGCACAGGAGACCGAGCAGTTCCTGGAGCCACTGATTCCCGAGGCCCCGAAACCCTACACGGACGCAACCGGCGAACGCATCGCGCCGCCGGCCCCTCCGCTTACGACCGCCCAGACGCTCGCCCGGCAGCTCGTTGGGCAGGCGCAGCAGGCGCGACAGTCGACGGAGTTGACCGCGCAGGCCGCCGGTCGCCTGCGCCCAGTTACCGAAGCGACCGCAGCGCCTCCCCTACCCTCCTTCACGGAGGCGACGGACGCCCTGACCGATGCCACACAAGCGGCCGAGATGGCGCGCGAGGCCGCCGACGCGGCCGGCCAACTGGAACGCCAGGCCGGCGCGGCCATCGACGGATCGGTCGAGAAGACCGGCAAGCAGGCGGCGCAGGCCCGCGAACAGGCGCAGAAGGCCGCCGCGCAGGCCGCGGCACAAGCCGCCGCCAAACCCACCGGAGACGAGTCACCAGCCGATCCCATGCAGCCGCTGGCCGGGCGGATTCAGGCCGCGGCCGAGCAGACTCAGGCCGCAGCCGGAGAGGCGCAGCAGGCGGCGCAGGACGCCGCGCAGGCGCCAACCGGCGGCGCACGTCAGGCCGGCGAGCCTCGGGCGCGCCAGGCCGAGCAGCAAGCGGCGCAGTCCGCGCAGGCGGCGGAGTCGGCCGTTCGGGCGGCGCGCGAGGCCCAGCGTCCCGACGCGGAACAACAGGAGGGCGCCCGGCTGGCGAACCAGGCCGCGCAGCAGTTGCGCCAGATGGCCATCGCCCAAGCCGTCGCCGCCGGGCTCGATCCCGAGACCATGCTGCCGCGCAAGGAACAGCAGCAGCCGAAGAGCGACCGGAAGCGGCGTCCGCGCCCCGAGATGCCCCCGAGCGGCGGCGGCGGAAAGATGGAGGACGAGGAGGAATTCGAGGATGGCGAGACGATGCCGGCGCTGCTCGAACAGCTCGGCTTCCCGCGGCTGGAGTGGGCGCGTTTCAAGAACACACTCGACACGGGCATGATCGAGGGCGCCATCCAGCAGGTGGCGCCGGAGTACCGGGATCTCGTCCGGCGCTACTTCCTGCTGCTGGCCCGCGAAAAGGAGTTGCAATGAACCGCATGCCGAACACGGGGCGCCGGGGCCTCGTCCTGCTGGCGATCCTGCTGCTGGCGCGTCCGGCATGCCTGACGGCCGCGGACGACGAGGCGCGCGACGAGCGCATCGACCGCTCCATCCGCCGCGGACTGGCCTTCCTCTCCCGCGGCCAGACCGAGACCGGCACCTTCGACAGCCAGCCGGCCCGGAGCTACACGGGCATTCCCGCCCTCTGCGGCCTGGCATTCCTGGCCGTCGGCGATGTGCCCGGCCCCACCCCCAACGGCGCCCTGATCGAGCGCATCACCGACCACCTGCTCGACAAGGCCCGCGAGGATGGCTACCTGGGCGTGGACGGCGGCAAGATGTACTCCCACTGCATCTCCACGCTCTTTCTCTGCGAGGTCTCCGGCATGATGGACACCAACCGCCAGGTACGCATCGGCGAGCTGCTGCCAAAGGCGGTCCGCATCATCCTCGACGCGCAGGCGGTCAAGAAGAGTCCCCAGCACCAGGGCGGCTGGCGCTACGAGCCCAACTCGGGGGACAGCGACATGTCGTGCAGCGGCTGGGCGCTGATGGCCCTGCGCTCGGCGCGCCTCAACGGCGCTCCGGTGCCCGACAAGGCGATCGACGAGGCCGTCGCCTATCTCCTGCGCCACCACAACACCGCCACCGGCACCTTCGGCTACCAGGACACCGGCAGCAACGCCGAGAAGCTGACCGGCGCCGGCCTGCTCTGCCTGGAACTCTGCGGACGGCACGGCCATCCGGCCACCTTGCGAGCGGGCCGTTATCTGGCCGACAATTTCACCCGGCTGCAGAATGTGGATAACCGGTTCTACGGCATGTACTACACGGCCCAGGGGCTCTTCCAGATCGGCGGCGAGCCCTGGAAGCGCTTCGCCGACTGGATGTACGACTATTGGATTCCCCGCCAGGCTCCGGACGGACACTGGGATGTCGGCGAGTCTGGCTGCCCCTACTACCAGACCGCCCTGGTGGTGCTCGCCTTCGCGGTGCCCTACCGCCAGCTCCCGATCTACCAGCGCGACGAGACGGTCGACGAGACCGAGTGATCCACCTATTCCGCGACCGCAGTGGCGATTGCGGCGCCCATGGCCTTCGTGCCCACCTTCGACTCGCCCGGCGCGGCGATGTCGGCGGTGCGCAGCCCCGCGTCGAGCGCGCGCGAAACGGCGCGTTCCACGGCCTGAGCCTCCTCCTCCATCGCGAAGGTATAGCGCAGCATCATCGCGGCGGAGAGAATCGTCGCGATCGGGTTGGCGATATCCTTGCCGGCGATGTCGGGCGCCGAGCCGTGGATCGGCTCGTACATGCCGAAGTTGTCGAGGCGCAGGCTCGCCGAGGGCAGCATCCCGATCGAGCCGGTGATCATCGAGGCCTCGTCGCTGAGGATGTCGCCGAACATGTTCTCCGTGACGATCACGTCGAACTGGCGCGGGTTGCGCACGAGCTGCATGGCCGCGTTGTCGACGTACATGTGGGTGAGCGCGACGTCGGGATAGTCCTTGGAGAGGCGGTTGACGGTCTCGCGCCAGAGGCGGCTGGTCTCGAGGATGTTGTGCTTGTCGACGCTGCAGAGGCGGCGGTTGCGCTTGCGGGCGATCTCGAACCCCATGCGCGCGATGCGCTCGATCTCCGGCACGGAGTAGCTCATCGTGTCGAAGGCGGCATCCCCGGCCGCGCTGCGCCCGCGTTCGCCGAAGTAGATCCCGCCCGTCAGCTCGCGCACGACCATCAGGTCGAGCCCGTCGCCGATGATGTCGGGGCGCAGTGTGCAGGCTTTCCGGAGCTGCGGAAAGAGCACGGCCGGACGCAGGTTGCAGAAAAGGCCGAGTCCCGAGCGGAGGCCAAGCAGCGCCTTCTCCGGACGCTGGTTGCCGCCCAGGGCGTCCCACTTAGGGCCGCCCACGGCGCCGAGCAGGACGGCGTCTGCGTTTTTGCAGGTCTCAAGCGTAGCGACTGGCAGCGGCTCGCCGCGGGTGTCGATCGCCACGCCGCCGGCCAGGCACTCGACAAAGCCGAAGGTGTGGTGGAACCGCTTGCCGACGGCCTTGAGCACCTGGACCGTCTCGCGGACGATATCGGGGCCGATGCCGTCGCCGGGAACAAGGGCAATCTGTTTCTGCATGAAGCGTCTCCTAGTGCTGTGCGGCCATGTACTGGGGCAGACCGCCTGCGGCGATCAGTTTCTGCATGAAGGGTGGAAAGGGTTCCGACTGGAAGGCCTTGCCGGTTGTCACGTCCGTGATCATCCCGGTGCCGAAGTCGACGGCGACGGTGTTGCCGGCGGCGATCGCGGCAGCGGCCTCGGGACACTCGAGGATCGGCAGGCCGATGTTGATGGCGTTGCGGTAGAAGATGCGCGCGAAGGTCGCGGCGATGACACAGCTCACCCCGGCAGCCTTGATGGCGATCGGCGCGTGCTCGCGGCTGGAGCCGCACCCGAAGTTCTTCGCGGCGACGATGATGTCGCCCGGCCCGACCTTCTGGACGAACGTCTTGTCGATGTCCTCCATGCAGTGCCGGGCGAGTTCCGCCGGATCGCTGGTGTTCAGATACCGGGCGGGGATGATCACATCGGTATCGACGTTGTCGCCGTACTTGAAAACGGTTCCTTGTGCCTTCATGGTCATACTCCTTGAACTAGCGGGGATCGAGCGTGGCGGGGTCGGCGAGGCGACCGACGACGGCCGAGGCCGCAGCGACCGCCGGGTTGGCCAGATAGACCTCGCTCTGGACGTGGCCCATGCGGCCGACGAAATTGCGGTTGGTGGTCGCCACGGCGCGCTCGCCGGCGGCCAGGATGCCCATGTGCCCGCCGAGGCAGGGCCCGCAGGTCGGCGTGCTGACCGCGCAGCCCGCGTCGACGAAGATCTTGAAGAGCCCCTCCTCCATCGCCTGGAGCCAGATCTTCTGGGTGGCGGGGAAGATGATCACGCGCACGTGCGGGGCGACCGTCCGTCCCTTGAGGATGGCGGCGGCCTCGCGCAGGTCGCTCAGGCGGCCGTTCGTGCAGGAGCCGATGACCACCTGGTCGATGCGGACGTCGCCCACCGCGTCGATCGTCCGCGTGTTGGACGGCAGGTGCGGAAAGGCGACGGTCGGGCGCAGTTCGCCGAGGTCGATCGTGTGGGTGGCCTCGTAGGCGGCGTCGGCATCGGCCGCCTCGACGACCGGCTCGCGGGCGCCGACCTCGCGGAGATAGGCCCGCGTCGCTTCGTCGACCGGGAAGATGCCGTTCTTGGCGCCCGCCTCGATCGCCATGTTGGCCACGGTGAAGCGGTCGTCCATCGTCAGCGCGGCGACTCCGGGTCCGGTGAACTCCATCGACTGGTAGCGGGCGCCATCGACGCCGATGAGGCCGATGATGTGGAGGATCAGGTCCTTGCCCGAGACATGGCGCTTGAACCGCCCCTTCAGGACGAAGCGGATGGCGGACGGCACCTTGAACCAGGCCTGGCCCGTGGCCATGCCGCAGGCCATGTCCGTGCTGCCGACGCCGGTCGAGAAGGCGCCGAGGGCGCCGTAGGTGCAGGTGTGGCTGTCGGCGCCGATGACGCAGTCGCCCGCCGTGACGAGCCCCTTCTCGGGGATCAGGGCGTGCTCGATGCCGACGCGCCCCACGTCGAAGTAGTTCGTGATCTGCTGGTCGGCCGCGAAGGCCCGCAGGCAGGCGCACTGCTCGGCGGCCTTGATGTCCTTGTTGGGCGTGAAGTGGTCGGGGATGAGCGCCACCTTGTCGCGGTCGAAGACGCGCGGCTTGCCGAACTTGGCGAACTCGCGGATGGCCACGGGCGCGGTAATGTCGTTGCCCAGCACAAGGTCGAGATCGGCCATGATCAACTGGCCGGCCCGGACCGTGTCGAGGTGCGCATGGCGCGCGAGGATCTTCTGTGTCTGTGTCATGCTCATAGGTCTTGCCTTTCCGATGCGCCCCGCCAGCGGCCGGGGCCGGTAATCAGTCGCCCTGCCCACGCGGGGCGGTATCGTCGTCCGTCGCCGAAGCACCCGCATTGAGATCCCTGACGGCGGTGCCCGCGCCCAGCGCGGTGGCCGCCGTGTTCTCGTCCAGCATGTGGTTGACCGCGACGATACAGGAGAGGATCGACGCCTCGATGACGTCGGTGCTGACCCCGCGGCCGCGGTAGAAGCCCGTCTCGTCCGAGATTTTGACGAGCACCTCGCCGAGCGCCTCGCGGCCTTCGGTAACGGCCTGCAACTGGTACTCCTCGAGGATGAACGGGTGACGGATGATCTTCTCGATGGCCCGCAGCGAAGCGTTGACCGGCCCGGCGCCCGTCGCGACCTCCTGGTGCTTCTTCTTGCCCTTGCGGAGCGTGACGCAAGCCGTGCTGGTCATGCGGTTGCCGCTGTTGACGACGAAACTGTCGAGCACCCACATCTTCTTCGGGTCGGCCACGGCGGCGCGGGCGCTCTCCATGAGTGCCACGAGGTCGCGATCCTCGATCGTCTTCTTGCGGTCGGCGAGCACTTTGAAGGCCTCGAAGAGCTCGCGCAGCTCCTCGTCAGTCGGCTGGTAGCCGAGTTCGGCGAGCCGTTTGCGGAAGGCGTGCTGGCCCGAGTGCTTGCCGAGCACGAGGGCCGTCTTGAGGACGCCGACTGACTCGGGCGTCATGATCTCGTAGGTTCGCGCGTTGGCCAGCATGCCGTGCTGGTGGATGCCCGACTCGTGGGCAAAGGCGTTCTGGCCGACGATTGGCTTGTTGGGCGCGAGCTTGACGCCGGTGATCGAGGCGAGCAGGCGCGCGGTGCGGAAAAGCTCCTCCGTCCGGATGTTGTACGTGCAGCCGAAACGGTCGGCGCGCGTGCGCAGCGTCATGACGATCTCCTCGAGGGCCGCGTTGCCGGCGCGCTCGCCGATGCCGCCGATCGTGCACTCGACCTGGCGCGCGCCGGCACGGATGCCGGCCAGCGAGTTGGCCACGCCGAGCCCGAGGTCGTTGTGGCAATGCACGGCCAGGATCGCCCGATGTATGTTGGGCACGCGCGTGTGTACGGCGTGGACCATCGCGTAAAACTCATCCGGTGTCGCGTAGCCGACGGTGTCGGGCAGGTTGACGACGGTGGCGCCGGCGTCGATGACCGCCTCGGCCACGCGGCAGAGGAAGTCGAGGTCCGAGCGGAAGGCGTCCTCGGCGCTGAACTCCACTTCCGCGCACTGGTTGCGCGCGTAGGCCACCATGCGGCGCGCCTGGTCGAGCGCCTGCTCGCGGGAGAGCTTGAGCTTGTACTGCAGGTGCAGGTCGCTCGTGGCGATGAAGGTGTGGATGCGCGGATGCACCGCCTCGCGGAGGGCCCGCGCCGAGGCGTCGATATCCTTCTCCAGCGCGCGGGAGAGACTGGCGATGGTCGACTGCTTCACGGCGCGCGCGATGGCGGCGATGGCCTCGGCATCGCCCGGCGAGGCGATGGCGAAGCCCGCCTCGATGACATCGACACCCAGCGTCTCGAGCTGCAGCGCCATGCGAACCTTCTCGTCGAGGTTCATGCTGTACCCCGGCGCCTGCTCGCCATCGCGCAGGGTGGTGTCGAAGAAACGTATCTGTACGCCTTCCTGCATCTCCTTCTCCTCTCGCGTCCAACCCGAACCGTTCAACCCTGGAAACAAAAAAACCCCGCTGGATCGATTCCACGGGGCCGAGCATGTGATCGTTCGTCTACATCCGTGGCATCAGGTACACAGGAGTTCCAGGCCGGCCATCAGCAGGCCCAGGCAGAACAACGGAAGCAGCGAAACGACCGCCAGGCGGCAGAAACCACCACAGGGAGTGGCTGATGGGCCATTCCGGAGCAGATTCATCACTGGCGCTTGACGGTTCATGTATCGATCCGGCGGACTTCCCCGCCAGACGCGTGTATTGAAGCAAAACGCCCTGCCCTTGTCAAGCCGTCGCGCAGTGTTGCCAGCAATTCTCAATTTGGCCTCTTTTCAGTCACCGGACGACACGGAGGTCGTGCCCTCCATCTTTGAAAACAAAGGTTATTCTAAAGCACTGGAGGGTCGGGCTCCGTCCCGACCGGAGGGAGACGCCAAATTGAGAATTGCTGATGACGCAGGCTCTCCCGCGCCTGGGAAGTGCCTGGCTTTTTGACTGCGCGCGCCCGCGCGATTTCTGCCCCGCCACCTGCGGCGGTAGACACCAGCTCGGGGGTGGGTGGTGGTTCAAAGGCACATTACTCGCGGAGCAGGCTCCGCTATCTAAAGCGCGCGGAGCCGCGCGCAATCAAAGTCGGCCGCGCACCAGCAGCCGCTTCATGCTCCTGCCTCGCCAGGTAGCGCGAGCCTGTGCGCATGGAGTGTTGCCGTGCTGACGGCTTTCATCCATGCGTTCATTAGCGGATTCCCTTAGCGTTGCGATTTCGAGGATGAAGGCGAGCAAGTTTCTCGCCCACTCCGCTTGCGCTTCCCGCGCCCCCCCTGTAGCCAACCGAATACAAGCCACCCATTACACCCATTACACCCATTTCACCCATTACACCCCTTACACCCACCCCTACACCCCCTACACCCCCTACACCCACCGCGAGCCCACTTGTTGACAGTCGGAGTGAAACATGATTTAATGCTCACGGTCTTAAACGTTTAAGATCCCATTGAATGGCGGCATGGTTTCCAAACGGAACATTGCAGAGGCGGTGGGCGTCAGCGTGGCCACGGTTTCGACTGTGCTGGCCAACGCGTCCGCCGCGCTCGGCATCTTGGAGGAGCACCAATGAGAACAACAATGAGAAGGCATGCACACCTAGGAATCAGAACAGTTCGTGCATTTACATTGATGCGGCTTATGATGGCGGGGGTCGGGTTGACGCTGCCGTTGATGGCTCAGGCCGGCGCGGTTCGTGTCTGGAGTGGCGTGGGTAGCGACAACCTGGCCAGTACGGCG